>JAAOZY010000235.1 GCA_012274205.1 Betaproteobacteria bacterium | reverse complement strand
GGAATCAGGATGCCCAGGGTGCCGCCGGCGCAGATCGAGCCGGTGGCGACGTCGTCGGGATAGCCGCGCCGGCGCATCTCCGGGATGCCCATCTTGCCGATCGCGGCGCAACATGCGGGCGAAGAGCCGGTCAGCGCGGCGAATATGGCGCAGGCGCCCAGATTGGAAATCGCGAGGCCGCCGGGCAGGCGATAGAGCCAGCGGTCGAGGGCTTCGTACAGGTCCTTGCCTGCGGGAGAAGAGCCGATCGCCGCTCCCATCATTACGAACATCGGGATCGACACCAGGGTGAAGTCGTTCAGCCCGGCGAAAAATGTCTCTGCCACCACGTGCAGCGCGTCGAAGCCCTGGAAGATGGCGATGAACGCGATCGACAGCGCGCCCAGGCCGAAGGCGACCGGCGCGCCCGAGAGCAGGATCAGCAGGGTGACGACGAGGACGATCGCCCCCTGTTCGCCCGGGCTCATGGCAGGCGCTCGACGGTGATGCCAAACGGCGGCTCGCGCCCGGTGACGAGGTTGTACAGGTCGACCACGTACTGCAGCGTGAGGATGCCCATGCCGAACGGCAGCGAGGCATACGGTATCCACAGGCGCACGCGCCACATGGTGTTCGACAGCCAGTGCTGGTTCCACGCTTCGAGCCAGTAATTCCAGGCGAGTACGAACATGACGATGCAAAACGCCATCGCCATCAGCGTCGAGGCGAGCGCGAGCCCGAAGCGCGCGCGCTTGCCCAGGTATTGCGGCAGCACGTCGACGTTGACGTGACCGCGGGTCAGCAGCACGAACGGGCTGCCGACGAAGGTTGCGGCGACCAGACTGTAGGTGACGAAATCGGTCTGCCAGATGGTGTTCTCGTTCAGTACGTAGCGGATGAACACCATCTGGCAGACGATGACGACGGCAACGGCGATCAGCGCCGCCGCGAAATAACCGCAAGCCTGGGAGATCAGCCTTACGCCGTAGGCAAATTTATTCATGGTTGGTCGGTGCGGGGTCGTACTTGAAGAATTGCGCAGGAAGGCGGCGGGCGGCGCAGGCCGCCCGCCGCCGCAATCGGCGGCCGATTATTTGACGCTCATCGCCTCGTCGATCAACTTCTTGCCGTCGGGAACGTCTTTGGCGAACTCGGCATAGGAGCTCTTCTTCGCCACCTCGACCCACTGGTCGAATTCCTGGTCGGAGAGACTCTTGATTTCGACGCCGTGATCCTTGTACGCCTTGATCGTCGCCGCGTCGACCGATTCGGCCTTGTCTTCATAATACTTCTGCGCCTTCTTGCCGGCCGCGATCAGCACGTCCTGCTGCTTCTTGTTGAGCTTGTCGAAGGACTTCTTCGACATCAGCACCGGCTCGTACATGAACCACAGCGCGTTGTTGCCGGGAACCGTCAGGCATTTCGCCTGCTCGTACAGACGGAACGAGAGGAAACTGCCCATACTGGTGTCGGTACCCTCGGCCACGCCGGTCTGGAACGCATTGTAGATTTCGTTCGACGGCACCGACACGATCGAGGCGCCGGCGCTCTGCCACATCTGCGCGAAGGTCGGGCCCGCGGCGCGGAATTTCAACCCTTTCACGTCCGCCGGCTGCTGGATGCAACTGCGCTTGGAGGCCATGCCGCCGCCGAACCAGGCGTCCGACAGCACGATGACTCCGGACTGCTCGATCTTCGCGCGGATGTCCTTCATGAACTGCGAATCGTTGAGGCGCTTGGCGCGCGCATAGTTGCGCACCAGGCCGGGCATCAGCGTGGCGCTGAACGCGCGCACCTGGCCGCTGGCGTAATCGAGCGGGAACAGGGTCATATCGAGCTGGCCGTTGACCATCGCGTTCCACTGCTGCTCCGGCTTGAACAGCGATGCGCCCGGATATACCTGGATCGCGAGATCGACATTCGCGGCCTTCGCGTCGCGCGCGATCATCTGCACCATGTCGTCGCGCACGTCGCCCTTGCCCCCCGGGAACTGGTGCGAGGCGCGCAGCGTGATCGGGGCTGCTGCGGCGGAGCCGCAAATTGCGGCGGCTGCGAGCGCGAGCAGCGTGGACTTCCAGTGGGATTTCTTCATCGATGTTTCCTCCAGTGTGGTCAATTGGGATTTTAAGTTTGAGCTTCGTACCGTCCCGGTCTTCCCGTGTAGTCTAGCCGCGGCGCGATCCCCGAGGCGTATTCTAGGCCGCCGCGCCCAGGCTTACAAATAAAAGCTGCCGCCATTGCGCCGCAACAATTGCACTCAAAGCAGGCAGGATCGGACATACGCGCATCCGCGCTGAATGCTAGCGGTAGAAAAAATCGACCAAACCCATGCCCGTGACGGGCACATAGGTGACGAGCAGGAGTATGGTGATGAGCACGCCGATGAAGTAGATGTTGACCTTGGTCACTTCCCACATGTCGGCCTTGGCGATGGCGCAGGCGGTCATCAGCACCGAGGCGACCGGCGGCGTCTGCTGGCCGATGCCGAGATTGATGGTTACGATCAGGCCGAAATGCACCGGGTCGATGCCAACCGCCTTCACCAGCGGCAGCACGATCGGCACGGTCAGGATGATCGCCGCCGCTGAATGCAGGAACAGACCCAGCATCAGGAACAGCACATTGAGGATCGCTAGCACCACGTACTTGTTGCTGGTGAGTTCCAGGATGCCGGCGGCCAGGCGCTGCGGCACCTGCGACTCGGTCAGGTACACGCCGAGCAGCCCGCTGGTGGCAACCAGCAGCATCACTACGGCGGTCTGCACCCCGCCGTCGATCATCGCGGTTCTAAGG
>JAAOZY010000234.1 GCA_012274205.1 Betaproteobacteria bacterium | reverse complement strand
GGACGACGGCCCGCACCTGATCTACATTCCCGAGCGCACCTTCGTCCTGGACAAGTTCCTGGCAGATGTGAAAGCCACCTATGAAAAGCACGGGCGCTGCGTCATTGCCGCCTCCGAAGGCATTCACGACAGCAAGGGCAATCCCATCATTACGCAGCTGACCAAACAGGTGGAACGCGATGCGCACGGCAACGTGCAGCTCTCCGGCACCAGCGCCCTGACCGATCTGCTGTGCGACGAAATCAAGCGCAATCTGGGCATCAAACGCGTGCGTGGCGACACCTTCGGCTACGTGCAGCGATCATTCATGGGCTGCGTCTCCGACGTCGATCAGCGCGAGGCGCGCGAGGTCGGCGAAAAAGCGGTGCAGTACGCGATGTGGGGCAAGTGCGGCGGTTCGGTGGCGATAAAACGCACCGGCTTTTACTCGGTCGACTACCAGTTGGTCCCGCTCGAGTCCGTGGCCGGGAAAACGCGCGTCATGGAGGACGAATTCATCGCCGCCAGCGGCACCGACGTCACCGATGCCTACCGTCTTTATCTGCGCCCGCTGCTGGGCTCGGGCATGCCCGATGCGTATCGCCTGCGGCTGAACCGCGTCGACAAGATACTTGGTTCCGGAAAATAGTCGAACCGCTTGCGCCGGCGGCGGTCAATCGCCGAAGCAGATTCCCATGTCCCTGCCGGTCTGCAGCGTATCGCAGTCCAGCGGGACGCCTTTCATGCGGCCGGCCACATCCTCCAGCGCGACGTAGTTCACATTGGGGAAGGCCAGCGCGACCATGACGCCCGATTTGCCTTCATCCAGGGCCCTGACGGCCGCGGTGCCGAAACGCATCGCCGCGAGGCGGTCGAAGGAAGTGGGACTGCCGCCGCGCAGCAGATGGCCGAGCACCACTGAGCGGGCGTCTTTCCCGGTTTGCTGCTGCAGCACTTTCGTGATTCGTTCGCCGATCCCGCCCAGCCGCTCGGCATGGCCGATCTCGGCCGGCTCCAGCACTGCTCGCGTGCCATGGGCGGGCTCGGCTCCTTCAGCCACCACGATGATCGAATACATGCGTCCGAAGCTGTCGCGCTCGCGTATCTTCGCAGCGACCTGCTCGATTTCGAACGGGATTTCCGGAATGAGGATGGCATGCGCGCCCCCGGCGATGCCCGCATGCAGCGCGATCCAGCCGGCATAGCGGCCCATTACTTCCACCACCATTACGCGCTGATGGCTCTCCGCCGTGCTGTGCAGGCGATCGAGGCACTCGGTCGCGAAGGCCACTGCAGAGTCGAAGCCGAAAGTGGTGAAAGTCTTGTCCAGGTCATTGTCGATGGTCTTGGGCACGCTCACTACACGCAAGCCTTTCCGGTGCAGGGCGTTGGCGATGGTGAGCGATCCGTCACCCCCTATCGACACCAGTGCATCGAATTCCTTGCGCGCGAAGAAGTCCAGGATTTCGTCGGAGCGATCCACCTCCCTGGTCGTGCCGTCGCGCATTTTCATCGGGAACTGCAGCGGATTGCCTTTGTTGGTAGTGCCCAGCATGGTGCCGCCCAGATGCGCGATGCCCCGGACCTTTTCCCGGTTCAGGCGGTAGACGCCGCCTTCGGCATAGCGCTCCGGAAACAGGATTCCGTTGAATCCGTCGTGTATGCCGTAGCATTCCCAGCCTCGATTGAGGGCGGAAATGACGACGGAACGGATGACGGCGTTGAGTCCGGGCGCGTCGCCGCCGCCGGTGCAGACGGCGATGCGTCGGATATGGGTGGACATGTGCGCTCTCCTTGGCGTCTGTAACTAGACCAGGGCAACTACGCGGGTAGCCAGAAGGCCCGTGCCTGCTGCGCTACTGCTTTGCCTTGGCGTCGTGCGCGAGCGCAGCGAATACGCGGTCGCGGATCTGCTCCACCGCGCCGGTGCCCAATACCCGCAGGTGTTTGGGCGCCTGCGCGTCGCCTGTCGCCTGCCATTTCGAATAGTATTCGATCAGCGGCTGGGTCTGCGCATGATATACGCGTAGCCGCTCCTTCACGGTCTCTGCACGGTCGTCCTGGCGCAGGATCAGGGGTTCGCCGCTAAGGTCGTCCTTGTCGGCAAGCTTGGGCGGATTGAACTTGACGTGATAGGTACGCCCGGACGCGGGATGTACACGCCTGCCGCTCATGCGCAGGACGATCTCTTCGTCCGGCACCGCGATCTCGATCACGTAGTCGATCTGCAGTCCGGCTTTTTTCATCGCTTCGGCCTGCGCGAGCGTGCGCGGGAAGCCGTCGAACAGAAATCCTCCGGCGCAATCGGGTGCGGCGATGCGGTGCTTCACCAGGTCCAGGATGACGCTGTCCGAGACCAGTTGTCCGGCGTCCATCAGCGTTTTGGCCTTGCGGCCGAGTTCCGTGCCTTCCTTGATCGCCGCCCGCAGCATGTCACCGGTGGAAATCTGCGGGATGCCGTATTTCCCAGTGATGAAACTCGCCTGTGTGCCCTTGCCGGCTCCGGGCGGCCCCAACAGTATGAATCGCATTCTAGGCTCCCAATTTCCTCGGTGATTTCGATTCGAACCGTCAGCTCAAGGCAGGGCCGGTCGCCTCAGCCAAGCTGCGGCGCACGCGCTCCAGGTCGTCGGCCGTATCGACGCCAGCCTCCGGGGCGTGCGCCGCAATGGCTACGGCAATGCGATGGCCATGCCACAGCGCGCGCAACTGCTCCAGCGCTTCGAAGCGTTCGACCGCCGCGGGTTCCAGCCGGCCGTACAGGCGCAGGAAGCTGGCACGATAGGCATAAATGCCGATATGGCGATAGCTTGGCAGTCCGCCAGGCAGCGCGCTTTCCTTTAGCGCAAAGCTGTCTCGCGGATAGGGGATGGGGGCGCGGCTGAAATAAAGCGCATCACCGGCGTGGTCGAGCACCACTTTGACCACATTGGGATTGAGCAGCGACTCGATGTCGGTGATCGGATGACAGGCCGTTGCAATGCTTGCCTCGCGGCGCGATGCCAGGGATCGCGCCACCGCGACGATCAGTTCGGGTGCGATCAGCGGCTCGTCGCCCTGCACGTTGACGACGACTTCATCGTCGGCGAGACCGAGCTGCTCCGCCACCTCGGCGATGCGATCGGTACCCGTGGGGTGATCGGCACGCGTCATCATTGCCTGGTGTCCGTGCGCGCGCACGGCGTCGAATACCAGTTGGTGGTCGGTCGCGACCCATACCGCCCTGGCGCCGCTTTCTTGAGCGCGTTCGGCCACGTGCACCACCATGGGCTTGCCGGCGATGTCGGCCAGCGGCTTGGCGTGCAGACGGCTGGACGCATAGCGCGCGGGAATCACCACCAGGAACGCGCCGGATTGGCTCATGATTGGAACGTGGGGAAAAGAAACAGGGCCTATAAAGTCATTATTTTAGCTGATTGAGGCAAGCGGGGTTGAATTGCATGCAATGAGGTCGAGCCCCGATAGGCAAGCGCGCGCGGCGCGACAGGCCTATAATTGTCATTGCTTCCATCATCTTGGCTCAGTCTGGCTGCGCCGCCAACCTGGTAATCCGTGGATATAATTTTCAAGTCATTCAGCGTCAATGCAGCTTTGCCCTCGCACCTAACGTTGCAGGGTCTATGACCGCGCCCGTTGCCGCGTTTTCCGATCTCGGCCTGCTGCCGCAGCTGCTTCAGGCAGTCGCCGAAAAGGGCTACACCGAGCCATCCCCGATACAGGCGCAGGCGATTCCCGTGATCCTGCAGGGGCTGGATGTCATGGGCGGCGCCCAGACCGGCACCGGCAAGACCGCGGGCTTCACGCTGCCGCTGCTGCAGAGGCTGGCGCAGCATGCCAACACCAGTGCCTCGCCCGCGCGCCATCCGGTGCGTGCACTGATCCTGACGCCGACGCGCGAACTTGCCGCCCAGGTCGCCGAAAGCGTGCGCGACTACGGCAAACACCTGGGGCTGCGCCCCGGCGTGGTATTCGGCGGCGTCGACATCGTCCCGCAGATCCAGCTGCTGCGCGCCGGCGTCGAAGTGCTGGTGGCGACCCCGGGCCGGCTGCTCGACCATGTGCAACAGAAGACGGTGATGCTGGGCCAGGTCGAAATCCTCGTTCTGGACGAGGCCGATCGCATGCTCGACATGGGCTTCATGCCCGACATCCGCCGCATCCTCGCACTGTTGCCGAAAAAGCGGCAGAACCTCTTGTTCTCGGCGACCTTCTCCGAGGAGATCAAGCGGCTCGCCGATACCATGCTGCACCAGCCCGTGCTGATCGAGGTTGCGCGCCCCAACGCCATGACCGAACTGGTGAGCCACGAGGTGCATCCGGTCAGGCGTGAACGAAAACGCGACCTGCTCGCACATTTGGTGCGCACGCAGAACCTGTCGCAGGTGCTGGTGTTCGGCGGCACGCGCCTGGGCGTCAATCGCCTTGCCTATCAGCTGCAGAAAGACGGTATCCACGCCGCGGCCATCCATGGCGACAAGTCGCAGGTGGAGCGCATACAGGCGTTGGCGGATTTCAAATCCGGCAAGACGCCGGTATTGGTCGCGACCGATGTTGCCGCGCGCGGCCTCGATATCCAGGAACTGCCCGCAGTGATCAACTTCGAACTGCCCGGCGCGCCTGAAGACTATGTACACCGCATCGGCCGCACCGGCCGCGCCGGTTCCACCGGCCGCGCCATTTCCCTGGTGTGTTCGGACGAGCACGAAAAGCTGGCGGCGATCGAGAAATTCATCAAGCAGCGCATTCCGCAGACCATCGTGCCCGGCTTCGAGCCGGACGCCTCCGGGGTGTCCGCGCTGATGCACACCGAGCGCGAGCGGCCCGAGCGCCGCCCCGAGCGCGGCAGCAGCCTGACCCGCGGCGGCGCGCGTTCCCATACGGCGAAGGCGCCGGCCAAGCCGGTGGACTCTATTTTTTCCGCACCCTACGTTCCAAGCAGCGACGCTCCCGTCGCAGCCGAGCCGCCCCGGCAGGGGCAGCAAAAGCCCGGGCGCCAGGTCGCGGCGCTACTCGGCGGCCTGCGCAAGTCCGGCTGATACGCGGTTTCCGCAGCCTGCATAGTCGGAGCGGGAAAATGGCGTTCTTGTCCGAAGCTGCAATAGCCGCGCTGGGTTTCGCCCGCGTCGGCTGCAATGTGAAAATCAGCGATAAGGCCAGCCTTTATCATCCCGAGCGGATATCGATTGCGGACCATGCCCGCATCGATGATTTCTGCATTCTTTCTGCTGGCCGAGGCGGCATCGCGGTCGGGCGCTATGTTCATATTGCCTGCTATTGTTCTCTGATCGGCGATGAGCGGATCGAGTTGGAGGATTTCAGCGGGCTTTCCTCGCGCGTCGCCGTGTATTCAAGCAGCGACGATTTTTCCGGCCGAGGTCTGGCGCATCCTACGGTACCCGAAGATTTGCGCCGGGTCGTCCACGCCCCGGTGAGCCTCAGGCGGCATGCACTTGTCGGAGCGGGAAGCGTGATTCTCCCTGGGGTAACCCTGGGTAAGGGAAGCTCGGTCGGCGCACTAAGTCTGGTCCGGGGCGATCTCGAAGAATTCTGGATGTATGCGGGAATCCCGGCGAGAAAACTGCGGCCGCGCAGCAAAGATCTGCTGGTGCTGGAAGCCGCGGTGCTACGACGCGAAAGCAGTCAAGAACCCTGACCTGCCGTCGGCCTAGAAGCTGTGCTCGGCTCCGGGGAAGGAACCGTCCTTGACCGCGTACACGTAATTTTCCACCGCCTGCTGGATGCTCGCCGCGCCGTCCATGAAGTTGCGCACGAACTTCGCTTTCCTGCCGGGAAAGATGCCCAGGAGGTCATACAGCACCAGCACTTGGCCGGAGCAGTCCGGGCCGGCGCCTATGCCTATGGTCGGAATCGACAGGCCGGCCGTCACTTCGGCGGCAAGCCTGGCGGGGATGGCTTCCAGCACGATCATGCCGGCGCCGGCACGCTCCAGCGCGAGCGCGTCGGCTATCAGCTGTTTCGCCGTATCCGTGGTCTTGCCCTGCACACGGAACCCCCCGAGTTGATGCACCGACTGCGGCGTGAGGCCGAGATGGCCGCATACCGGCACGCCGCGCTTCACCAGAAATTCGGTAGTCTGCGCAAACGTCGCGCCGCCTTCCAGCTTGACCATGTGCGCGCCGGCCGCCATGAGCTGGGCGGCGCTGCGAAACGCCTGCTCCGCGTTCTCCTGGTAGCTGCCGAAGGACATGTCGCCGATGAGGAATGCGCGCTTCGCGCCGCGCGCGACGCAGGCCACGTGGTAGACCATGTCGGCCAGGCTCACCGGCAGCGTGGTGTCGCGCCCCTGCAGCACGTTTCCCAGCGAATCCCCGACGAGGATGCTTTCGACCCCGGCATTCTCCAGCAGCGCGGCGAAGCTCGCATCGTAGCCGGTGAGCATGGCGATCTTGCTGCCTTCGCGGCGTTGCTTATGCAGATCGCTCAAGGTAATGGGCTTGTCGCTCATGATGGCTGTCCGGAAAAATTGCGATGAGTATTTGATTATAAGACGGGGCGCGGATTTTGCCCGCGCAATTGCGCTATCTTACCGGCTTCCGCGCGCCTGCTTTAGAATACGCGTTCGGGAAGAAACCGCCAGCAAGACGGTAACAAAATGACTTTGTTACCGGTTCCAAGGACATAGCATGAATCTGGACCGAGTCAGCTCAGGCCGCGACGTTCCCAACGATGTCAACGTGATCATCGAAATCCCGATGAACGCGGATCCGATCAAGTACGAGGTGGACAAGGCGACCGGGGCGGTATTCGTCGACCGCTTCATGTCGACAGCGATGCACTATCCCTGCAACTACGGCTACATTCCGCACACCATTTCGGATGACGGCGATCCGGTGGACGTGCTGGTGCTGAGCCCGGTCCCGGTGATCACCGGCGTGGTGGTGCGCTGCCGCCCCATAGGCATGCTCAAGATGGAAGACGAGGCCGGCGGCGATGCCAAGCTGCTCGCCGTGCCCGTGGACAAGCTCTCCAGCCTCTACCGCGCGCTCAAGTCACCGCGCGACCTGCCCGAGCTGACAACCGCGCAGATCTCGCATTTCTTTCAGCACTACAAGGATCTCGAGCCCGGAAAATGGGTGAAGATCGAAGGCTGGGTCGGCGCGGAGGAGGCGAAGCAGGAAATTCTTGCCGGCGTGGAGCGCTACCGCAGGGCGAAAAAGAAGCCCAAATTCTAGCCTGCGCCGTCGCTCTTGTAGGGCGAGTGCTCGTTCAATTCGTCCACGTAATTCTCTATGCCATGGTGCTCGCGCTCGAGGAAGCGCTGCACCGCATCGGAAAACTCGGGGTGCGCCAGCCAGTGCGCCGACAGCGTTTTCTCCGGCAGGAAACCGCGCGCGAGCTTGTGTTCGCCCTGTGCGCCGCCTTCGAATACCGTGAGTTCTTCCTCGATGCAGAATTCCAGCGCCTGGTAATAGCAGGTTTCGAAATGCAGGCAGGGCAGGTACTGCAGTGCACCCCAGTAGCGGCCGTATAGCGTCTCGCGCGAGTACAGATTGAGCGCGCTGGCGATGGGCTTGCCCTCGAGTTCGGCCACGATCAGCAGCACGTGCCGCGGCATGGTTTGCCCCAGGCGCTGAAAGAACTCCAGCTTGAGGTAGGGCGTCGAATGGTGCTCGCGATAGGTGCGCCGGTAGCAGCGCGCGAAAAACGCCCAGTCCTCGTCCTTGATTTCGTCGCCGCGCAGGCGCCGGAAACGCACGCCCGCATCGCGCACCTTGCGCCGCTCCTGGCGGATCTTCTTGCGCTTGTCGTGCGACATCTGTGCCAGGAATTCGTCGAAGTTGGCATAGCCCGGATTGCGCCAGTGGAATTGCACGCCGGCGCGCAGCATCATCCCCTCCGATCGCATCAGCTCGGCCTCCGCGGGCTGCGGGAACAACACATGCAGCGACGAAGTGCCGGCATCGCGCGCGAGCGCGAGCGCAGCGCGCAGCAGCAGCGCACGATCGCCATCGCTCGCGGCGAGCAGGCGCGGCCCCGACACCGGCGAGAACGGGATCGCCGCCAGCATCTTCGGGTAATACGCGAGCCCATGGCGTTGATAGGCGTCGGCCCAGGCCCAGTCGAACACATATTCGCCGTAGGAGTGCGACTTGAGATAAAGCGGCATCGCCGCCCGCAGCCGCGGCGGCGCCGATGTGTCCGCGCCGCCCGGGGCGGCGCGCTCCCACAGCGTCAGGAACTGCGGCTGCCAGCCGCTGTCGGCGCTGGCGCAGTCGGTGCTGTGCAGGGCGTGGAAAAATTCGTGCGACAGCAGCGGATGATCGTGAGCGAGCCGGTTCCAGTCCGCGGCATCTATGCCGGAGAGATCGTCGAGCACGCGCAACTGCGGTTCGGACTGCTGGATGGATCCTGGAGGCTGGGCTAACAAGGGCGCGCGCGCATGCTCAGTGGGTTTGCGCGAGCGGTCCCGCGCGTCTATGTACAAGCGGATTATTGGCGATGGGTCGGCGCGCCGCAAGCGTTATAATTCGGCGATGGGCAATACGGTCCGAATCGCGGTCGCGCAGTTCAACTGCATCCTCGGCGATCTGGCGGGCAATGCCGCCAAAATTCTCGATTGCGCGGCGCGCGCCAAGGCGGAGGGCGCCGCGGTTCTGCTCACGCCGGAGCTGTCGCTGTGCGGCTACCCGCCCGAGGATCTGCTGCTGCGCGACGGGTTCTTTCGCGATTGCGCCACCGCCCTGGCGCAGCTTGCCGCTGCGGTGCACGGAATCAAGGTGGTCGTCGGTCACCCTCAACTCGCCGAGGGCAGGCGCTATAACGCCGCCTCGCTGCTGCAGGAGGGGCGCATCGCCGCGACCTATCGCAAGCGCAATCTGCCCAATTACACCGTGTTCGACGAGGAGCGCTATTTCGAGCCCGGTGGCGAGCCGGTGGTGTTCGAAGTGTCGGGCCTGCGCCTGGGGATCAACATCTGCGAGGACCTCTGGGGCGAGCAGGGTCCGGTGGAAGCGGGCGCCAGCGCATCTGGGCAGCAGCGCCGGGTGTGGCGCGCAGATGCGCCGCGTCTCGCGCGCGCCGCCGGCGCGCAGGTGCTGCTGGTACTCAACGCCTCGCCCTATCATACGCGCCAGCATGCGTCGCGCCTCGCGGTGGCGCGCAACCGCGCAGCCGAGAACGGGCTGGCGATCGTCTACGCGAACCTCGTCGGCGGCCAGGACGAGTTGGTGTTCGACGGTGCTTCATTTGCGCTCGACGCGCGCGGGGAGCTCACCCATCAGCTGCCCTATTTCGAAGAGGCGCTGGAGTGCGTCGACATAGTCGAGGGCGTGCCGCAGCCGGGCAGGCGCGCCCCCGATCTGCCGCTGGAGGCGTCGGTCTATCGCGCCTTGTGCCTGGGTGTGCGCGACTATGTGGGCAAGAACGGCTTTCCCGGCGCGATCCTGGGTTTGTCCGGCGGCATCGACTCGGCGCTGACATTGGCGATTGCATGCGACGCGCTCGGCGCGGACAAGGTGCGCGCAGTGATGATGCCATCGCAGTACACCGCAGATATCAGCTGGATCGACTCGCGCGACATGGTCCGCCGCCTCGGGGTGCGCTATGACGAAATCGCGATCAAGCCGATGTTCGACGCGTTTCTCGCCGCGCTCGCAGGCGAATTCCGGGAATTGCCCGTGGATGCGACCGAGGAGAACCTGCAGGCGCGCATCCGCGGCACGCTGCTGATGGCCGTGTCCAATAAGTTCGGCTCCATCGTGCTCACCACGGGCAACAAATCGGAAATGGCGGTGGGGTATTCCACGCTGTACGGCGACATGGCGGGCGGCTTTGCGGCGATCAAGGACGTGGCCAAGACCCTGGTCTACCGCCTCGCCGAATACCGCAATACCCTGGGCGCGGTGATTCCGCTGCGCATCATCGAGCGCCCGCCTTCGGCCGAACTGCGACCGGACCAGACCGACCAGGACAGCCTGCCCTCCTATGCGGTGCTCGACGCGATCATGTCGGGCTATATGGAGCAGAACCTGAGTGCGGCGGAAATCGTGGCGGGCGGCCAGCGCGTGGAGGACGTGGAGCGCGTCGTGGGTTTGATCAAGCGCAACGAATACAAGCGCCGCCAGGCGCCGGTCGGAATACGCATCACCCAGCGTGGTTTCGGCAAGGATTGGCGCTACCCGATCACTTCGCGCTACCGCGAGAAATTCAGCTAGCGCGGCGGGCGCCGGCGCGTGCGGGTGAGTTCGCTCTGCCCGAGCTTTTGTTGCTATACTTGACGCAAAGCGACACAGGGAGAGTCCGCGATGAAAAAAATCGATGCTGTGGTAAAGCCGTTCAAGCTCGACGAGGTGCGCGAAGCGCTGTCGGAAATAGGGGTGAGCGGGCTCACCGTGACCGAGGTCAAGGGCTTCGGCCGCCAGAAGGGCCACACCGAACTCTACCGCGGCGCCGAGTACGTCGTGGATTTCCTGCCCAAGGTGAAAATAGAAATCGTGGTGGCCGACAATATGGTGGAGCAGGCGCTCGAGGCGATCGTCAAGGCCGCGCGTACCGGCAAGATCGGCGACGGCAAGATATTCGTGACTTCGGTCGAGCAGGTGGTGCGCATCCGCACCGGCGAGACCAACGAATCGGCGATTTAGAGTCCGTTACAAAACGAGGGGAGACCTTCCCTCGTGCTCCCCTAGATCGGGCGTTGCAAAATGCATTTTGCAACGAATTCTCGAAAGCTCAGGCAGCCAGCAGCACCAGCAGCGCACCGCTGCCGCCAGCGACCGGGCGCGCCTGGCAGTAGGCCAGGACCTCCTCGCGCCGGGCGAGCCAGATTTTCACCTTGGTTTTCAGCACCGGCTCGCGGTTCTTCGAGCCCAGCCCTTTGCCGTGGATCACGCGTACGCAGCGCACGCCGCGCCTGCTGCAGGCGGCAAGAAAGGCGGCCAGCGCGTCGCGCGCCTGATGGCGGTCCATTCCGTGCAGATCGAGCTGGTCCTGGATCGCCCAAGCGCCGCTGCGCAACTTGCGCAGTACCTGCCGGGAAATTCCGGCGCGCACGAAGTTCGGCTCTTCTCCGGTGTCCAGCCAGTCCTGCGCCGTCCATCCGGCGGACAGGCTTTCTTCGAGCGCCGCATGTTCATCCAGATGCGACTGCACCGGATAGGGTGGAGGCGCATCCTGTTTGCGCAGCAGTTTGCCGTGCAGCGGTAGCGGCCGCGCGTCGGCCACCGCCTGCCGGAACAGATCCCGGTCTGATTCTTCGATAGCGATTTTGGCCGGCTTTTTCATGGCTATCGCCCTCTTTCGTTTCGCCCCGCTGCCGCCCCTGCCGGCCGGCGCGGGTGTCCCCGCTACTCCAGCCCGTCGAGATATTTCTCCGCATCCAGCGCCGCCATGCAGCCCGAACCGGCGCTGGTGACGGCCTGGCGGTAGACATGATCCTGCACGTCGCCCGCCGCGAATATCCCGGGCACGCTGGTGGCGGTGGCGTTGCCCTCGTTGCCGCCGCGGGTGATGATGTAGCCGCCTTTCATGTCCAGCTGGCCCTCGAAGATCTGCGTGTTGGGCGTGTGCCCGATGGCGACGGACAGGCCGTGCAGTTTGATGTCCTCGAGGGTGCCGCTGGCGACATTCCGGACGCGTATGCCAGTCACCCCGGTCTGGTCCCCCAGCACCTCGTCGAGCACGCTGTTCCACTTTACGCTGACGTTGCCGCCATTGGACTTGGCCAGGAGCTTGTCGATCATGATCTTCTCGGCGCGGAATTTGTCGCGGCGGTGGATTACGGTGACGTGGCGCGCGATATTGGCCAGATACAGCGCCTCCTCGACCGCGGTATTGCCGCCGCCGATCACCGCCACGTCCTGGTTCTTGTAGAAGAAGCCGTCGCAGGTGGCGCAGGCCGAGACGCCCTTGCCCATGAATTTCGTTTCCGATTCCATGCCGAGGTAACGCGCCGAGGCGCCGGTGGCGATGATCAGCGCGTCGCAGGTATACGTGGCGTTGTCGCCGCTTAGCACGATCGGTCTCCTGCCCAGCTCTACCGTGTTGATCTGGTCGTACACGAGCTCGGTATCGAAACGCTCGGCATGTTTCTGGAAGCGCTCCATCAGGTCCGGCCCCTGCACGCCGGCGAAATCCGCCGGCCAGTTGTCGACGTCGGTGGTGGTCATGAGCTGGCCGCCCGGGGCGAGGCCGGTGAGCAGTACCGGCTTCAGATTGGCGCGCGCGGCGTACACGGCCGCCGTATAGCCGGCCGGGCCGGAGCCGAGGATCAGGAGTCGCGAGTGCTTGTTCATGTTTATCTTGGTGAACTTGGATATAATAAAATTTAAGGGAAAAACCGGCGCGATCGGGCAAACAAGACAAATTATACCGTTCCAGACTGGCCGTACTTAAAAGAACATTTGTCACCCGAGGGAAGTTCGCTGCGGGCGACGGCTTACTGTGGGTGCCGGAACGCGGTAAACGCGGCAGTTCTCGATTGGTAGAATATGCGGAAGACAACATAGGCGCCGGCAGTTTGATGAAACGTCTCGTAGTCGCGCTGGCGATCGCCCCGTTGTTCACTTTGGGCGCGCAGCTTGCGCGGGCGCAGGCAGCCGGCACAGCCGACACGGGCGTGCTGCCGCGCGCAGATGGTTTCAGGGTTCGCGGCGAATATCTCTATACCACCGATGGATTGCGGCTGATTCTGGCGCAGGCGGCGACAACGACGCCGCCCGAACCGGCGCCGGTTCCCGCGCCCGGGGGCGCAGCACCGGTCGTGCCTGCGCCCGCGCCGGTTGCCGAACCGCGCTTCAATATCGACAAGTTCACGGTTCACGGCGCGACGCTGGTTACGGCGGAAGGGCTGCAGCTCATCCTTGCCCCCTACATCGGCAAAGGCAAGGACTTCGGCGATGTGCAAAAGGCGCTCGAAGCCCTGGAGAAAACCTATACCAGCAAAGGCTACAGCGCGGTCCAGGTCATCCTGCCCGAGCAGCAGATCGACGATGGCGAGGTCGAATTCAATGTCATCGAGGCGAAGGTGGGCAAGGTCGTCGTCGAGGGCAACAAATATTTCGACGAAGCCAACATCCGCGCCAGCGTGCCGCAGGTGCGCGAGGGGCAGGCGCCCAATATTTTCCAGATCTCGGACAATCTGCGCGTGGCCAACGAGAACCCGGCCAAGCAGACCACGGTGTTGCTGCGCAGCGGCACGGAGGAGGGGCAGGTGGACGCGGTGGTGCGCGTTGCCGACGAACGCCCCAACAAGATCAGCATGACGCTGGACAACACCGGTACGCAGCAGACCGGCTTGTTTCGCCTCGGTCTGGGTTATCAGAATGCCAACATGTTCAACCGCGACCATGTCCTGAGCGCGCAATACGTGACCGCGCCCAACGACGACGACCGGACCAACCGGCTCGGCCTCTACCCGAGCAAGCACGTGCTCATTGTCGGTGGGCAATACCGCATACCGCTATACCGGCAGGGCGATACGCTGGAATTTTCGGCAGGCTATTCCAACGTCAATTCCGGCGTGGTTGCGAACCTGTTCACCATCAGCGGCAGCGGCACCGTTCTGGGTGCGCGCTACAACCATAACCTGCAGAAGATCGGGGACCTGGAGCACAAGCTGAGCTACAGCCTGGATTGGCGCGGTTACAGCAGCGAGGTCAAGCAGATAGGCGTGGCCGGTTTCGGCCTGGTGCCGGACGTGACGGTGCATCCGGTCAGCCTGACCTACGCCGGCGCGTATCGGAAGAGCGAAAGCGAGAGCACGTTCTATGTCACGCTGAGCCAGAATTTGCCCGGCGGCAATGACGCCGGCACCGGCGCGTTCCAGGGCGATCCGCTTACCGTGCCGGCGCGGCCGCCGGCGCGCGCCGGTGCAAATCCGCGCTACCTTGTGACTCGCTGGGGTTTCAATCACAATCGCGCCCTGCCGCGGGATTACCAGTTCCGCTTTGGCATGAGCGGGCAGCTGACGCGGGATATGCTGATTCCGGGCGAGCAGTTCGGCATCGGCGGGGCCGACTCGGTGCGCGGCTTTCTGGAACGCGAAATCATCAACGACAATGGCTATCGCGGCACGCTCGAGCTGTACAGCCCGGACTTCGGCAGCATCGTTCCGATTTCCGGGGCCAGATTGCGCGCGCTTACCTTCTACGACTGGGGCGGTGTGCGGCGCATACGCCCGGACGTGCTGGAGGGTTATGGACAGCACATCAGCAGCGTTGGCCTCGGGCTGCGCTTCTCGCGCGGCACCAACGTCAGCCTCAGGCTGGACGCCGCCACCGTGATGGACAGCGGCGGTCTGCAGAAGATCGGCGACGTGCGCGTGCACATGGGCGGCAAGGAATATTCCCCGCCCGAAGTCAGCGCCATGATCCTGGCCAAGATCAAAGCCGATGCCGAGGCCTACCTGGGCGAAGCCGTCACCCAGGCCGTTATCACCGTGCCGGCTTACTTTAACGACTCGCAGCGCCAGGCCACCAAAGACGCCGGCCGCATCGCCGGGCTGGAAGTCCTGCGCATCATCAACGAGCCCACCGCCTCCTCGCTGGCCTATGGCCTCGACAAGAAGAAGGACGAGACCATCTGCGTCTACGACCTGGGCGGCGGCACCTTCGATATCTCGGTGCTCGACGTGGGCGATGGCGTCTTCGAGGTCAAGTCGACCAACGGCGACACCTTCCT
>JAAOZY010000233.1 GCA_012274205.1 Betaproteobacteria bacterium | reverse complement strand
TGTCCTTGACCCATTCCTTGCGCATCGGCCGCGCTTGCGGACCGGATTCACCGCCAACAATCACCCAATGGATACCATCGAGCGGCAGGGATTCGAGGGGACCGATCAGCGGCTCCAGTGAGAGGAACCGCGCCTTCGCTTTCACCGATTGCAGGTCGGCCACGCGATGCAACACGCGCGCATCTTCAACGCTCACACCCATCCATACGTTCTCCGGCCACGGCAGGTGCGGGGCGAGTTCCGCCAGCCGTTCGCTGCGTTTGGTGAGTACCTGAAAAGTGTGGCGAGGGCAGTCGCGCATGGTTGCGAATACGCGTTGAATGTAGGCGAGCGGGATGTCATCGTGAAACAGATCGCTCATCGAGTTGACGAAGACCACGCGCGGCAGTCGCCAGCCACGCGGTATGTCGACCAGATCGGGGTGCAACGTAACGCCGAAGCCGTTGCGGTAGCGCTCGGCGCCCATGGCGGTCAAGCGCTTGGCCATACGCTCCGCGTAGCAATGCTTGCAGCCCTGGCTGACCTTGGTACACCCCGTGACGGGGTTCCAGGTCATTTCGGTCCATTCGATATTCGACTTGTTTGCCATGCTCTATGTCGTAGGCAGTTTGGGAGGCTTACCGCTAGCGTGTACGCGCCAGATGAGAGGCGATCTTGAGGGCGATCTTGCCGCCCTTCACGTTCCCCGCGGCAAAGCATAGGGCGTACATCGGGGAATTGTTCGAATTATAGAGAATCATCGGCTTGTCCACCTCCAACACCGTGCTTACAAACTCGTCCCTGGCGGTTTCACCGCCGAAGACATGGCATTTTGAACGTTGACATGACTACCTACGTTTTCGAAACTCGAACGCCGCGTCCGTCGTGGTAAACTATGCTTTATCAAGCATCTACCGTACCGGAGGTCAGCGTGAGCACGAACCTGGAGTTGCTGGAGGCCGAAGTTCTGCGCTTGGCGCCTGTAGAGCGATCGCATCTGCTTGCGAGGTTGATCGCCAGCCTTGATGCAGACCCCGAAGTCGAGGAAGCTTGGGAGCGAGAAGCGGATCGACGGGAAGCCGAACTGGATTCCGGTTCGATCGCGGAAGTTCCGGGGCAGGAAGCCATCGCCCGACTTCGAGCAAAACTGCCGCGATGACTTACTCGCTCCACCCTGGGGCGGAGCGAGATATTGCCGACACCTTGGATTTTTACAGCGAACAAGCTGGACCTGCCGTTGCTGCGCGCTTTCTCGAAGAATTCGAACGTATCGCCAAGCTCTTGGTTGAACACCCCGACCTCGGCACACCAACGGCAAGGGGAAGAAGATCTTTTCCGCTGAAGGTCTTCCCGCACTCGGTCGTATACCGAAATCTTGGAAGCAGCATTCGAATTCTGATCCTGCGCCATCAGCACAGGAAGCCCGGCTACGCTGGCGGCAGGCGGTAGGGCGGAGTCAAACCCCAGGGCCGTACGCTTTTCTGGCTAGCCGCGGGGGCATACCCTAGGAGACGCCCGTCTTTCCTTGATCTTGGGGGCAATCCGCCTATTTGCTCGGGTAGCGCCTGCTACTGCCGAAAGGTGGCGTCGGGCCGAAAATAGCAGGTTATAACCGGCTATTTTGATGAAATCTGCAGCTTATACCCTGCGCATCGGCAATGCGCTAAAGTGCAGGGCGCGATGAAAGCGGATCAAACCGAACGACAGTGGCGAGACTAAAAGACAGCATCCCCGACCGACCGGCGACGAAGGACATCCGCCAGCTCACGCGCATCCTCGGCTTTCTCGCGCCCTACCGGCGCCAGGTGGCGATCGCGCTGGTGGCGCTGGTGGTCGCCGCCGGCTGCGTGCTGGTGCTGGGCCAGGGCCTGCGCCGGGTTATCGACCGTGGCTTCTCCGGCGCCGATGCGGCGCTGCTCGACTCGGCGCTGGTGGCGCTGCTCGCCGTGATCGTGGTCATGGCGATCGCGACTTACACGCGCTTTTATTACGTGTCCTGGATCGGCGAGCGCGTCACCGCCGATATCCGCCGCGCGGTGTTCGGCCATCTGCTCGACCTGTCGCCGGGTTTCTTCGAGGTTACGCGCACGGGCGAGGTGATTTCGCGCCTGACCAACGATACTTCGCTGCTGGAAGTCGTGATCGGATCGAGCGCCTCGTTCGCGCTCCGGAATACCCTGATCATGGCGGGCAGCCTGGTGATGCTGATCGTCACCAGCCCCAAGCTCACCGCGCTGGTGGTGCTGGGCATACCGCTGGTGATCGCGCCGATCCTGCTCTACGGCCGGCGCGTGCGCACGCTGTCGCGCGCGAGCCAGGCGCGCGTGGCCGATGTCAGCGTCTACATCGACGAGGCGCTGCATGAGATCCGCACGGTGCAGTCCTACGGTCACGAGGACGAGGACCGCGCGCGCTTCGGTGAGCGCGTGGAGCAGGCGTTTTCCACGGCGGCCGAGCGCATCCGCCAGCGCGCGCTGCTGATCGCGCTGGTGATGCTGCTCGCGTTCGGCGCGGTCGGCATCATTCTCTGGATCGGCGGCCACGATGTGCTCGCCGGCCGCATCAGCGCCGGCCAGCTGTCCGCCTTCGTGTTCTACGCGGTGCTGGTGGCCGGCGCTTTCGGCGCGGTGTCCGAAGTGATCGGCGATCTGCAGCGCGCCGCCGGTGCCACCGAGCGCCTGATGGAGCTGCTCGGCACCGAGGCGCAGATCAGTGCCCCGGTGCATCCGCAGCCCTTGCCCGAGCCGCCGCGCGGAGAGGTGCGCTTCGACAAAGTCAGCTTTCGCTACCCGTCGCGGCCGGATGCCCTGGCGCTCGCGGATTTTTCGCTGGAAGTGAAACCGGGCGAGACGGTGGCGCTGGTCGGCCCGTCGGGCGCGGGCAAATCGACCGTGCTGCAGCTGCTGCTGCGCTACTACGACGTCGAGTCGGGCGCGATCAGCGTGGACGGGGTGGAAGTGCGTTGTGCCGACCCGCGCGCGCTGCGCTCGCGCCTTGCGCTGGTGCCGCAGGACCCGGTGATCTTCGCTGCGTCGGTGCGCGAGAACGTGCGCTACGGCCGGCCCGATGCGAGCGACGCCGCAGTGGAAGAGGCCTGCGCCGCGGCCTATGCGAGCGAATTCATCGAGCGCCTGCCCGAGGCGATGGACACGTTTCTGGGCGAGCGCGGCGTGCGCCTCTCCGGCGGCCAGCGCCAGCGCCTGTCGATCGCGCGCGCGCTGCTCGCCGACCGCGCGGTGCTGCTGCTCGATGAGGCCACGAGCTCGCTCGACGCGGCGAGCGAGCACTATGTGCAAATGGCGCTGGCGCGGCTGATGCAGAACCGCACCACGCTGATCGTCGCGCACCGCCTGGCGACGGTGCAGAACGCCGATCGCATCGTGGTGATGGACGCGGGCCGCATCATCGCCACCGGCACGCACGACGAATTGGTGCGCGAGAAAGGCCTGTATGCGCGGCTGGCGGCGCTGCAGTTTCTGGGCACCGGCGCGGCGGCAGCGGCGATTCCGTGAAGCGCATCCTGCTGGCCTTGCTGCTTGCCGCGGCGGGTGCGGCGCAGGGCGACGAAGTGCTGCGCGTCGGCTCGAAGCGCTTCACCGAGTCCTACATCCTGGGCGAGATACTCGCGCAGAGCGTGCCCGGCGGCGCCGAGTACAAACCGGGGCTGGGCAACACCGGCATCGTCTATGCCGCGCTCAAGGCCGGCTCCATCGACGTCTACCCGGAATACACCGGCACCATCGCGCGCGAGATCTTCGGGCTAAAAGGCAGCGTTACGCTGGCCGAGCTCAATGCGCGGCTGGCACCCGAGGGGCTGGGCGTGGCGGTGCCGCTGGGTTTCAGCAACAGCTATGCGCTGGCCATGCGCGAGGCCGAAGCCATGCGCCTGTCCCTGCGCAGGCTATCCGATCTCGCGCGCCATCCGGCGTTGAAGCTGGGCCTGTCGCAGGAATTCATAGCGCGCGCCGACGGTTGGCCGGCGCTCCAAACTGCGTACGGCTTGCGCCAGACGCCGACGGGCCTGGACCACGGCCTCGCCTACGAGGCGATCGCCGCGGGCAGGATAGACGTCATGGACATCTACTCCACCGATGCCAAGATCGAACGCTACGGCCTGCGCGTGCTCGAGGACGACCGCGGTGTGTTTCCGCGCTACGACGCGGTGTTGCTGTATCGCCTGGACCTGTCGCAACGCCTGCCGCAGGCGTGGCAGGCCCTGCAGGCGCTGCAAGGCCGCATCAGCGAGACGCAGATGATGCGCATGAACGCGGCCGCGGAACTCGAGCACAAGAGCTTCGCCGACGTGGCGAAGGCCTTCCTCGCGGGCGGTGCCGCCGGTGCAGCGCCCGCGCGCAGCTTCATCGGCGTGCTGTTCGGCGCGGATTTCTGGCGGCTTACGCGCGAGCACCTGCTGCTGGTGTTCGCATCGCTTGCGGCGGGCATCCTGGTCGCGCTGCCGCTGGGCGTGCTCGCCGCGAGGAAGGATGCGCTGGCGCAGCCGATACTCGGAACGGTGGGCGTGATCCAGACTATTCCTGCGCTGGCGCTGCTCGCCTTCCTGATTCCGCTGTTGGGCAGCATAGGAACGGCGCCGGCGCTGATCGCGCTGTTCCTCTACTCGCTGCTGCCGATCGTGCGCAATACCCATGCGGGCATCGAGGGCGTCGGGCGCGGCATGCGCGATGCAGCGCAGGCCCTGGGCCTCACGCCCAGGGATCAATTGCTGCTGATCGAGCTGCCGCTGGCGGCGCCGGCGATCCTCGCGGGCATCAAGACTTCGGCGGTGATCGGCGTGGGTACCGCGACCATCGCCGCGTTCATCGGCGCGGGCGGCTACGGCGAGCGCATCGCGCAGGGCCTGGCGCTGAACGACAACATGACCCTGCTTGCCGGCGCCATTCCTGCAGCGGGATTGGCACTCATAATCCAGGGCCTGTTCGAGCTGATCGAGCGGCGCGCGTTTCCGTCGCTGCGCCGGCGAGCGTAATGTGGGAGCAGCAACAAGGCGGACTGCCATCGATTTTCACCTCGTGTAGTCCCAGAGGGTATGACCCATGTTTGATCTACATCAAACAGGATTTTGCGGGTAAAAGTACAGTACGCGCAGGTCCTGGCCCGCGGCTGCAATGATCGTCCAGAACCACGCCGAGGTCGTTGAAATCGGCTTACAATCGGCCGCCAATATCCAGTAATCAAAGTGATGAACAAGGGGGTTTCATGCCTCAGGTCATAGGCGTACCAAAAGAAACGGCGGCGGGCGAAAAGCGCGTTGCCACCGTACCGGAAGTCGT
Organism: Betaproteobacteria bacterium; assembly: GCA_012274205.1. Lineage (GTDB taxonomy): Bacteria > Pseudomonadota > Gammaproteobacteria > Burkholderiales > SG8-39 > 2-12-FULL-64-23. The sequence goes on along the minus strand of JAAOZY010000233.1, from coordinate 724 downwards.
TGAAAAGCTCATCAAACTCGGATTCTCGGTCAAGGTCGAATCCGGCGCCGGTGACGCGGCGGATTGCAGCGACGAAGCCTACCGCGCCGCAGGTGCGCAGATCGCCGACAGCGCAGCCAAGCTGTGGGCCGAATCCGACATCGTCTTCAAGATAGGCGTACCGTCCGCTGAAGACGTCGGCCTGATGCACGAAGGTCAGACCCTGATCACCTTCATCTGGCCGGCACAGAACCCTGAATTGATGCAGCAGCTCGCGGCGCGCAAGGTCACCGTGCTGGCAATCGACGCACTGCCGCGCATGCTCTCCCGCGCGCAGAAGATGGACGCCCTGACCTCCCAGGCCGGCGTTGCCGGCTACCGCGCCGTGATCGAGGCCGCCAACGCCTTCGGCCGCTTCTTCAACGGCCAGATCACCGCCGCGGGCAAGGTGCAGCCGGCCAAGGTATTCATCGCCGGTGCCGGCGTTGCCGGCCTGGCGGCGATCGGTACTGCAGCCAGCCTGGGCGCCATCGTGCGCGCCAACGACACCCGTGCCGAAGTGGCCGACCAGGTGGTGTCGCTGGGCGGCGAGTTCGTCAAGGTCGATTATGAGGAAGAAGGCTCCGGCGGCGGCGGCTATGCCAAAGTGATGAGCGAGGGCTTCCTGCAGGCCCAGCGCGAGATGTACGCCAAGCAGGCGAGGGAAGTCGACATCATCATCACCACGGCGCTGATCCCGGGCAAG
>JAAOZY010000232.1 GCA_012274205.1 Betaproteobacteria bacterium | reverse complement strand
CTGCCGCTTCATTACGCCGGTCACGCTGCAGGCGCTCTCGGGCAATCCGGTGGCCACCGACCTGTGGGACGCGGGCGTGCCGAGCAACATGGCGCACATCGAACTGTCGCGTGGCTGCGACGCCATCGTGGTGGCACCGGCCAGCGCGGATTTCCTCGCCAAGCTGGCCCATGGACTGTGCGACGACCTGCTGTCCACGCTGTGCCTGGCGCGTGAATGCCCGCTGCTGGTGGCGCCGGCGATGAATCTGCAGATGTGGGACAAACCGGCGACGCAGCGCAATGTCCGGCAGCTCGCCGCCGACGGCGTGGCCCTGCTCGGCCCTGCTAGCGGTGATCAGGCTTGCGGCGAAGTCGGCATGGGCCGCATGCTCGAGGCGGAGGAATTGTTCGAGGAGATCGAGGCGCATTTCCAGCCGCGCCTGCTGGCAGGCAAGCGCGTGCTGATCACCGCCGGTCCGACCTTCGAGCCCATCGATACCGTACGCGGCATTGCCAATACCAGTTCCGGGAAGATGGGCTACGCCGTGGCGCGCGCGGCGCGCGACGCAGGCGCGGCGGTCACGCTGGTAAGCGGACCGACGGCGCTGGCGGCGCCGCGTGGCATGGAGCGCATCGATGTTTCCACTGCGCAGCAAATGTACGACGCCGTCATGGCGTGCGTGGCCAAGGCGGATGTGTTCATCGGCGTCGCGGCAGTCGCCGACTACCGGCCCAAGGAAGCCAAGGGGCACAAGCTGAAAAAAGGCACGGGCGAGATGACGCTGCAGCTCCAGCCCAATCCCGACATCCTCGGCACCGTTGCGGCGCGCAGGAAGGCGCCGTTCTGCGTCGGCTTTGCCGCGGAGACGGAAAACCTGGACGCCTATGCCGACGCCAAGCGGCGGCGCAAGAAAGTGCCGCTGCTCGCCGCCAATCTCGCGCAGCATGCGTTCGGCGCTGACGACAACCAGCTGATCCTGTTCGACGATGCCGGCCGACACGAGCTTGCGCGCGCGCCGAAGCTCGCAATCGCGCGCGCGCTCATCGAGCACATCGCCAGGCTGCTGCCGAAAAAATAGCGAGCGCTGCAAGCGCCGGGTCCCCCGGCAATAGCGAGCTAATCGTTCCCCTTGTTTCCCGTCCTCAGCTACAGCCAACAGACATGCACAAACTGGATATCAAAGTCCTCGATGCGCGCCTCAAGGGAAGCCTGCCGCATTACGCCACCGCCGGCGCCGCCGGCCTGGACCTGCGCGCCTGCATCGACGCGCCGATCGAGCTCAAGCCCGGCGCGACCGAACTGATACCTAGCGGGATTGCGATACATCTCACCGATCCGGGGCTGGCCGCCATGGTCCTGCCGCGCTCCGGGCTGGGGCACAAGCACGGCATCGTGCTCGGCAACCTGGTCGGCTTGATCGATTCCGACTACCAGGGGCAGATATTCGTTTCGCTGTGGAACCGCGGCGCGAGCGCGTTTACGCTCAATCCGCTGGAGCGCATCGCGCAGCTGGTGGTGGTGCCGGTGCTGCAGGTCGAACTCAAGGTGGTCGACGACTTCACCGAAAGCGAGCGCGGCGCGGGGGGCTTCGGCAGCACCGGCAAGCATTAGCGCGCGATCAGCGCGTAGCGCAAAGAAAAAGGCCGCTTGCGCGGCCTTTTTTGCGGGCGTGGCAGGCGCTTCAGCTTTCCTGCACCACCGGCGGCGGTGCGACCGGCGTGTCGTCGGGGAAGACGAGCTGCACCTTGTCGGCGGCATCGATGTCGATGGTGACCTTGCCGCCGCTCACCAGGCGCCCGAACAGCAGTTCGTCTGCGAGCGCGCGCCGCACCGTATCCTGGATCAGGCGCGCCATCGGCCGCGCCCCCATGAGCGGATCGAAGCCGTGCTCGGCCAGGTGCGCCTTGAGCGCATCGGTAAAAACGACCTCGACCTTCTTCTCGTGCAGCTGCTCCTCCAGTTGCATCAGGAACTTGTCCACCACGCGCAGGATGACCTCATGGTCGAGCGCCGCAAACGAGATGATCGCGTCCAGCCGGTTTCTGAACTCCGGCGTGAACATGCGCTTGATCTCGGCCAGCTCGTCGCCGGTTGTGCGCGTCTGGCTGAAGCCGATACTGGCGCGGTTCAGCGCCTCGGCGCCGGCATTGGTGGTCATGATGATGACCACGTTGCGGAAATCGGCCTTGCGCCCGTTGTTGTCGGTAAGGGTGCCGTGATCCATCACCTGCAGCAGGATATTGAAAATGTCGGGGTGCGCCTTCTCGATCTCGTCGAGCAGCAGCACGCAATGCGGCTTCTTGCTGATCGCCTCGGTCAGCAGCCCGCCCTGGTCGAAGCCGACATAGCCCGGCGGAGCGCCGATCAGGCGCGACACCGCATGGCGCTCCATGTATTCGGACATGTCGAAGCGGATCAGCTCGATGCCCATGCAATACGCCAGCTGGCGCGCCACTTCGGTCTTGCCCACGCCGGTCGGGCCGGAAAACAGGAAGGAGCCAATCGGCTTGGTCGGCTGCCCCAGGCCGCTGCGCGCCATCTTGATCGAGGCCGCGAGGGCGTCGATGGCGCGGTCCTGGCCGAATACCACGGCCTTGAGGTCGCGGTCCAGGTTGCGCAGCGACTCGCGGTCGTCCGACGATACGCTGCGCGGCGGGATGCGCGCAATCTTGGCGATGATCTCCTCGATCTCGAGTTTGCCCACGACCTTCTTCTGCTTGGTCTTGGGCAGGATGCGCTGCGCGGCGCCGGCTTCATCGATCACGTCGATTGCCTTGTCCGGCAAATGACGGTCGTTGATGAAGCGCGCCGACAGCTCGGCCGCAGTGGTGAGTGCCGCCGCCGAATACTTGATGCCGTGGTGCGCCTCGAAGCGGCTCTTCAGCCCGCGCAGTATGGCCACGGTTTCCTCGACCGAGGGTTCGGTCACGTCGATCTTCTGGAAACGGCGCGACAGCGCGTGGTCTTTTTCGAATACGCCGCGGTACTCGTTGTAGGTGGTGGCGCCGATGCACTTCAGCTGGCCGGAGGACAGCGCCGGCTTGAGCAGGTTGGACGCGTCCAGCGTCCCGCCGGATGCCGCACCCGCGCCGATCAGGGTGTGGATCTCGTCGATGAACAGGATCGCGTTGCAGTTGTCTAGCAGCTGCTTCAGCACCGCCTTCAGGCGCTGCTCGAAATCGCCGCGGTATTTTGTGCCGGCGAGCAATGCGCCCATGTCCAGTGCATATACCTGGCAGCGCGCCAGCACCTCGGGCACGGCGCCCTCGACGATGCGCCGCGCGAGGCCTTCGGCGATGGCGGTCTTGCCCACGCCGGCTTCGCCCACCAGCAGCGGATTGTTCTTGCGCCGCCGGCACAGCGTCTGGATCACGCGCTCCAGTTCGCGCTCGCGCCCGATCAGCGGATCGATCTTGCCGACCAGGGCCTGGGCGTTCAGGTTGAGGGTGTAGGTTTCGAGCGCGCCGTGGCTGGCCTGTTCGTCCTGCTGCTCCTCGCTGGTTTCGGGTTTGCTGCCGCCCTGGGCCTGCGGAGTCTTGGTGATTCCGTGCGAGATGAAATTGACCACGTCCAGGCGCGTGATGCCCTGCTGGTGCAGGAAATACACGGCGTGCGAGTCTTTCTCGCCGAATATCGCGACCAGCACGTTGGCGCCGGTCACTTCCTTCTTGCCCGAGGACTGCACATGCAGGATCGCGCGCTGGATCACGCGCTGGAAGCCCAGCGTCGGCTGGGTATCGATTTCCTCGGTCCCGGCGACGGTGGGCGTGTGTTCGGCGACAAAGCCGGACAGGCTCTTGCGCAGTTCGTCGATGTTGGCGGCGCAGGCGCGCAGCACTTCGGCCGCGGTCGGGTTGTCCAGCAGCGCCAGCAGCAGGTGCTCCACCGTGATGAACTCATGGCGCTTCTGCCGTGCTTCGACGAAGGCCATGTGCAAGCTGACTTCAAGTTCCTGCGCAATCATTCAATTTCCTCCATCACGCATTGAAGCGGATGTTGATGCTGTCGGGCGAAGCTGCCCACCTGCTCTACCTTCGTAACCGCAACGTCCTTGGGATAGACGCCGCAAACGCCCATCCCCTCGCGATGCACCTTCAGCATGATCTGCGTCGCCTGCTCGCGGCTCAGGCTGAAGAACGTCTGCAGCACGATGACCACGAACTCCATCGGCGTATAGTCATCGTTCAGCAGCATGACCTTGAACAGCGGCGGTGGCTTGACCTTGGCCTTCTTCGCCTCTAAAACGGTCCCTTCACGCGCCCGGTTCGCCATGCTCGCCCACCCACCTGAACACTATGCCACATTCTGCGGCCAGTCAATTTAGCTTGGACAACAACGCGCTGCAAAAAATCCCGCCCGCCGACGTATTATCGCCCGAATATGCGCATTGCTCGAGTGTAATCCTAATCGCTGCGGCGACACGGCGCAATGCTGGCGCCGACCGCGACACTACTGCGCTCCTTCCAGGGGTGCCGGACACTTGACTTGCGTCGGCAAACTGAGTAAAAAACGCCTGTTGCCCGGTCTCAGGCGGCGTGCGTTACGCAATCCGGATGTCGCATCCAGGGCACGAAAAGGGGACGCTTCCGATTGCGTAATTTTTTGGATGTTTTTATGCCAACAGGTACGGTTAAGTGGTTCAACGACGCCAAGGGCTATGGTTTCATCACGCCCGACGATGGCAGCGAGGATTTGTTCGCGCATTTCTCCGCCATCCAGATGGACGGTTTCAAGACACTCAAAGAGGGTCAGAAGGTCAAATTTGAAGTGACCCAAGGCCCCAAAGGCAAGCAAGCCTCCAGCATCCAGTCGGCAGCCTGAGTACGGCGCCCGCGCGGCGCCAGGCCGGTCTGCAGAGTACAGCCTGTCATCGGCCCTGAGTCAGGGGAAGGATGTCTCTTTGCCGCGCATGAAGCAAAAAACGGCCGCAGGCGTGGCGTCTGCGGCCGTTTATCATTCGCGCGATGGCGCCGGCTGCTTGGGCCGGCGCCGCAGGGCGATGTACTACTTCATGTTGTCGATCATTGCCTGACCGAAGCCCGAGCAGGAGAGCTGCGTGGCGCCGGTCATGAGGCGCGCAAAGTCGTAGGTCACGGTCTTGGCGTTGATCGCCGCGCCCATCGACTTGATGATCAGATCCGCAGCCTCGACCCAGCCCATGTGGCGCAGCATCATCTCGGCCGAGAGAATCTCCGAACCGGGGTTGACGTAGTCTTTGCCCGCATACTTCGGCGCGGTGCCGTGGGTGGCCTCGAACATGGCGACGGTGTCGGACATATTGGCGCCGGGGGCGATGCCGATGCCGCCGATTTGCGCGGCGAGCGCGTCGGAGATCAGGTCGCCTGTCAGGTTCAGCGTGGCGATCACGTCGTATTCCGCCGGGCGCAGCAGAATCTGCTGCAGCATGGCGTCGGTGATGACGTCCTTTACCACGATCTCCTGGCCCGTTTTCGGGTTCTTGTAACTCATCCACGGGCCGCCGTCGAGCAGCTTGGCGCCAAACTCCTTCTGCGCCAGCGCATAGCCCCAGTCACGGAAAGCGCCTTCGGTGAACTTCTGGATGTTGCCTTTGTGCACCAGCGTGACCGACTTGCGCTTGTTGTCGATCGCGTATTGGAATGCTTTCCTGATCAGCCTTTCGCTGCCCTCGCTCGAGACCGGCTTGATGCCGATGGCCGAAGTGGCGGGGAAACGGATCTTGGTGACTTTCATTTCCTTGATCAGGAAGTCGATGATCTTCTTTGCTTCGGGCGTTCCGGCGGCCCACTCGATCCCGGCGTAGATGTCCTCGGCGTTCTCGCGGAAAATCACCATGTCGGTCTTTTCCGGCTCTTTCACCGGGCTGGGGACGCCGGGGAAGTAATGTATCGGGCGCAGGCAGACGTACAGGTCGAGCTGCTGGCGCAGCGCCACGTTGATCGAACGAATGCCGCCTCCGACCGGGGTGGTCAACGGTCCCTTGATCGAGACCACGTACTCCCTGGACGCCTCCAGCGTTTCGTCCGGCAGCCATACGTTTTCGCCGTAGACCTTGCACGATTTTTCGCCCGCGTACATCTCCATCCACGAAATCTTGCGCTTGCCGCCGTAGGCCTTGGCAACCGCCGCGTCGACCACCTTGATCATCACCGGCGTGATATCCACGCCGATGCCGTCGCCCTCGATGAAGGGGATGATCGGCTGATCGGGCACCTCGAGGGAATTGTCCGGCCGGACGCGGATCTTCTCGCCTACGCCCGGGACTTTGATGTGTTTATAGCTCGCCATGTGAACTCCTGTTGTGGATGGAATCGGTGAGGGGCTTGACAAGTCTTATGTCTTATATATGATACACGATGTGCGGGGGCAGGCTGCCAGTTTACTCCGCTTGGGAAGCCGTTTTTTTGGCCAAGCCAGGTCAGAGCCCCGGCTACCACAAATTGTGGCGATGCACCAAATCTGTGAAACTAGATTGCGCATTACGGGAAATGTATAGGTGTGTATTTCCAATATACTGTTTATGCATGTTTAAAGTGATGAAGAAATAGTGTTGCATGGCAGCAGCAACGCCGATATGCTGTGGTCAGGAAGTGCACGGGAAGGCTGCTCCCGTGTTGCAGCAAACCGGGCCGATGCCGACCGCATCGAACGTCCGGAGGTGGCCGGCGACCATGCCGCGCCGCCGGTGAGGGCGCATCCAAACAGGGTGACGTACAGCGGGAAGGCGAGAGTCCCACACAGCAGGGCTTCTTCGTCCGCTTAGACAAAGACAGGCGCATCGCGCGCACTGCCCATTAATGTTTTCGGAGAGGAAATCATGAGTAATCGCGAGCAGGAAATTGCCAGGATCAAGAAAGACTGGGCAGAAAATCCACGTTGGAAAGGCGTCAAGCGCGGCTATACCGCAGAGGACGTCTATCGACTGCGCGGCTCGGTGCAGATCGAGCACACGCTGGCCAAACGAGGTGCGGAGAAGCTGTGGAAAATGACGCAGGAGATGCCCTTCGTCAATTCGCTCGGCGCGGTCACGGGGAATCAGGCGATGCAGCAGGTAAAGGCCGGCGTTCCGGCAATTTATCTGTCGGGCTGGCAGGTTGCCGCGGACGGCAATGACAGCCTGTCGATGTATCCGGACCAGTCCTTGTACGCGGTAACCAGCGTGCCTACCGTGGTTAAGCGCATCAACAATGCGCTGGCGCGCGCCGACCAGATCCAGCACATGGAAGGCAAGGGCGATATCGACTACTTCGCGCCCATCGTCGCGGACGCCGAAGCCGGCTTCGGCGGCGTGCTCAACGCCCACGAACTGATGAAGGCAATGATCGATGCGGGTGCGGCCGGCGTGCACTTCGAGGACCAGCTCGCTTCGGTGAAGAAATGCGGCCACATGGGTGGCAAGGTGCTGGTGCCGACGCAGGAGGCGGTGCAAAAGCTGGTTGCCGCGCGGCTCGCCGCCGATACCATGGGCGTGCCCACGCTCATACTGGCGCGCACCGATGCGGAGGCGGCCAGCCTCGTCACCTCGGATGTCGACGAAAACGACAAGCCGTTCCTGACCGGCGAGCGCACCGCCGAGGGTTTCTACCGCGTCAAAAACGGTTTCGAGCAGGCCTTGTCGCGCGGCATCGCCTATGCCGAGTACGCCGACATGGTGTGGTGTGAAACCGGCACGCCGGACCTGGATTTCGCGCGCAGATTCGCCGAAGGCGTGCAGAAGAAGCATCCGGGCAAGATGCTTGCCTACAACTGCTCGCCGTCATTCAACTGGAAACGCAACCTCGACGATGCCACCATCGCCAAGTTCCAGCGCGAGCTGGGCGCCATGGGCTATAAATTCCAGTTCATCACGCTGGCCGGTTTCCATGCGATCAACTACTCCATGTTCGAGCTCGCCTACGGTTACGCGCGCAACAACATGTCCGCCTTTGTCGAGCTGCAGCAGAAGGAGTTTGCCGCCGCCGAAAAGGGCTTCACCGCGGTGAAGCACCAGCGCGAAGTCGGTACCAGCTATTTCGACGATATCACGCAGGTGGTGCAGGGCGGGAAGTCTTCGACCACGGCCTTGCATGGTTCGACCGAGGACGAACAGTTCTTCGACGCACCGAAGAAGATCAAGGTCGCTTGAGCGCTTTTCCGTTCCGCATCGCGCCGCAGCGCTGTATGCTGCGGCGTTTTTCATTGTGCTGTGCGCGCGTGCCGGCAGGCAAGCCATGAACGCAAGCGTCATCCTTCTCAACAAGCCCTACGGCGTGCTGCGCCAGTTCACTTCCACCGGGGGCCGGCCCTGCCTCAAGGATTACATCCCGCTGGCCGGCGTCTATGCCGCGGGGCGGCTGGATGCGGACAGCGAGGGCCTGCTGGTGCTCACCGGCGACG
>JAAOZY010000231.1 GCA_012274205.1 Betaproteobacteria bacterium | reverse complement strand
CATCGGCGAGAGCATCCGCGAAACCGAAGGCGAGGAAGCGCGCGAGACTTCGCCCGAAATTCTCGGTCAGGCGCCCTCGATGCAGGAGGTGTTTCGCGCCATCGGCAGGCTGTCCCAATCCAACGCCACGGTGCTGATCACAGGGGAGTCGGGCACGGGCAAAGAACTCGTAGCGTTGGCGCTGCATCGACATTCCAGCCGCGCGGCGAAATCCTTCGTTGCGATCAACACGGCGGCGATGCCGAGGGACCTGCTCGAATCGGAATTGTTCGGCCACGAGCGCGGCGCTTTCACCGGGGCGCAAACGATGCGCCGCGGGCGCTTCGAGCAGGCCGAGGGCGGCACGCTGTTCCTCGACGAAATCGGCGACATGCCGGCCGAACTGCAGACGCGCCTGCTGCGCGTCTTGTCGGACGGGCAGTTTTATCGCGTCGGCGGCCACCAATCGATCAAGGCAAATGTACGGGTGATCGCGGCGACGCACCAGGATCTGGAGGAGCGCGTGCGCCAGGGCCTGTTCCGCGAGGACCTGTTCCACCGGCTTAACGTGATCCGGCTGCGCCTGCCGAGCCTGCGCGAGCGGCGCGAGGACATCGCGCTGCTGGCCAGGCATTTCCTCGCGAAAAGCGCGCGCGAACTCGGCGTCGAGGGAAAGCGCCTGTCCGCAGAGGCGATGAGCTTCCTCGCGGCGCAGGATTTCCCGGGCAATGTGCGCCAGCTCGAAAACCTGTGCCACTGGCTTACGGTAATGGCGCCTACCCAGACCATAGAGATGGCGGATCTTCCGGCGGAACTCAAACTCGCCGGCGGCAAGACGGCGGAGTCGGATTGGGTCGGCGCATTGGAGCGCGAAGTCGAGCGCGCGTTTGCGCGCGGCGAAAGTGCCGTTCTGGACAAATTCGCGCAGGCGTTCGAGAGAGCGCTGATAGCCAAGGCGCTCGCGCGCACCGGCGGCAGGCGCATCGAGGCGGCAAACCTGCTCGGGATGGGGCGCAATACGATTACGCGCAAGATCGCGGAACTCGGACTCGACGGAAAAAGCGTGCCGGACGAGGCTGCCTGAAGCGGCGCTGCGGCGCTGCAGGGCGCGGCGTTTCGTCATCCGGAATGCAATTCGTATTGCGGAATGTACTGCAGACCCATAAAATAGCCGCTTTTTTCCCGCAAACCGCAACCTGGAGCTCCAGCTATGAGCGAGAAATTTCCCGGCGGCGTGGAAATCCACGGCGCCATCAACGCAGAATTCGCGCAGATCCTCACTCCCGAAGCGGTCGCCTTCGTGGCCAAGCTGTGCCGCAAGTTCGAGCTGCGCCGCCAGGAACTGCTGGCCGCACGGGTCGTGCGGCAGAAGGATTTCGATGCAGGCAAGATGCCGGATTTTCTGCCCGCGACCGCAAATATTCGCAGTTCCGAGTGGACAGTTGCGCCGCAGCCGGCCGACATGCTCGACCGCCGGGTAGAAATCACCGGCCCCACCGACCGCAAAATGGTGATCAACGCGCTCAACTGCGGCGCATCCGTGTTCATGGCCGACTTCGAGGATGCGCAAACGCCGACCTGGCACAACGCGATCGACGGCCAGATCAATCTGCGCGATGCCGTGCGCCGCACCATCACCCTCGATCAGGGCGGGAAGCATTACGAGCTCAAGGAAAAGACCGCGGTGCTGCTGGCGCGGCCGCGCGGCTGGCATCTGAACGAAAAGCACATGCTCATCGACGGCAAGCCGGTTTCGGGCAGCATATTCGACTTCGGTCTGTACTTCTTCCACAACGCCAAGGAACTGCTCAAGCGCGGCACCGGCCCGTATTTCTATCTTCCCAAGCTCGAATCGCACCTGGAAGCGCGGCTGTGGAACGATGTATTCGTAATGGCGCAATACGAGCTCGACGTGCCGCAGGGTTCGATCAAGGGGACGGTGCTGATCGAGACGATACTGGGTGCATTCGAGATGGACGAAATCCTGTGGGAATTGCGCGACCATTCCGCCGGTCTGAATATCGGCCGCTGGGACTACATGTTTTCCTGCATCAAGAAATTCCGCTCGCACAAGGAGTTCTGCCTCGCGGACCGGGTCCACGTCCGCATGACTGCGCGCTTCATGCGTGCTTATGCGCTGCTGCTGGTGAAGACCTGCCATAAGCGGCATGCTCCCGCGATGGGCGGCATGGCGGCGCAGATCCCGATCAAGAACGATCCGGCCGCGAACGAGGCGGCAATGACGAAAGTGCGCGAAGACAAGCTGCGCGAGGTCACCGATGGCTGCGACGGCACCTGGGTTGCGCACCCGGGTCTGGTGCCGATCGCCAAAGCCGTGTTCGACCAGTACATGCCTGGAGCCAACCAGTACGACCGGCAGCGTCCGGAGGTCAATATCACGGCGAAGGAGCTGCTCGACTTCGAGCCGGAAACGCCGATCACGGAGGGCGGGCTGCGCTACAACATTTCGGTGGGCATCCAGTATCTGGGCGCCTGGCTCGCCGGCAACGGCTGCGTGCCGGTGTACAACCTGATGGAGGATGCGGCCACCGCTGAAATTTCGCGCTCGCAGATCTGGCAATGGATCCGCTCGCCCAAGGGCGTGCTCGATGACGGCCGCAAGGTGACCAAGGAATTGTTCCGCGGCCTGCTCGCTGAAGAACTGCCAAAGGTAAAGGTTCAGTTGGGCGAAGCGGCTTGGAATGCGGGCAAGTACGAGCAGGCGGCCGAACTGTTCGCGAAGATCACCACCGACGACACCTACGTCGAGTTTCTCACCCTGCCGGCATACGATCTGATCGACTAGGCCGGCGCGATTCGGGCCGCCGGCAGCGACCGGTGTCCCGGCCTTGTTCAGAGTTCCAGGTCGGCTAGCACCGGCGCGTGGTCGGACGGGCGCTCGTTGCGGCGCGGTTCGAGGTCGATCGAGCAGGCGGTGCAGCGGGTCGCAAGCTCTGGGCTGAGCAGGATGTGATCGATGCGCAGGCCGAGATTGCGCTTGAACCCGTTCATGCGATAGTCCCACCAGGTGTAGGCCTTCTCCGGCTGTTCGAACAAGCGGAAACTGTCGCGAAAACCAAGCGCCGCCAGCCGGCCGAAAGCGTCGCGCTCCGCCTCGCTGACCAGCACCTGCCCTTCCCAGGCCTTCGGGTCGTGCACGTCGCGATCCTCCGGCGCGATGTTGTAGTCGCCGAGTACCGCGATGCGCGGGTAGCGGGCCAGCTCGCGCTCCAGCCAGGCGCAGAACGCGGCGAGCCAGCCGAGTTTGTAGCGGTATTTGTCCGAATCGATGCTCTGGCCGTTGGGCACATAGGCGCAAACCAGGCGCACGCCGGCGATGTCGGCGCTGATGACCCGGCGCTGCGGGTCCTCGAATCCCTCGATGCCGCAAACCACGTTTTCCAGCGGCGAGCGCCCGAGAATCGCGACGCCGTTATAGGTCTTCTGCCCCGAGTATGCGCAACTGTAGCCTGCGGCCTCCAGCGCGGCTCTGGGAAAGCTGGGGTCCTCGAGTTTCAGCTCCTGCAGGCACAATGCGTCCGGCTGTTGTCTCGCCAGCCAGTCCAGGACCTGCGGCAGGCGCACCTTGAGCGAGTTGACGTTCCAGCTTGCGATCCGCATACCCGGTTTATCTCGTTGTATTGCCGCTTCATTGTGTCGGCCACAGGCGGCCGGGCCATTCCCGGAATAAGCGGGTTCGCAGTCCTGCGGCAGGGCCGCGATCGGCGGGGCCCAGTTTATCCGGGCCCGCGCTTCATTGCCAATGCGGGATTGGCAGATGTTTCCAGTCTCCGAGTTTGATACGGGTCAAATTGCAGTATTGTAGACCTGCTAACCTCATGATTTCCGGAATACTCCGGCTAATTGGGCAGATCCAGCATCCCGGCCATGGTCAGTACCCGCCGCAAGCGTGAATACCCGTTCCTGCCGGAACCCGATCCAGCTCAGGGACTCGCATGCGTTCGGTAACGCTCAAATTCAAGGTGGTCTTCTATCTGGCGGTCGCGCTGACGCTTGCAATGCTGGTGTTCACCGCGCTCGTCGTCCGGCACCAGCGCGAAGAACTACTGGCCGAGGCGGTGAGCCACGTCAACCAGATTTCGGATGTAATCAAGAAAAGCACCCGCTTCGCGATGCTTAACAATCAGCCGGCCTATGTGGACAATATCATCCGCGATGTGGGCAACCAGGGGAGCATCGAAAAGGTCAGGATACTGAGCAAGGACGGCACCATCATCCACTCGACCTATCTGCCGGAACTCGGCCTGAAGGTGGACCGCAAGGCCGAGGCCTGCGTCATCTGTCACCGCAGCGATGCGCCGCTGGAGCCGGCGTCGCAAAGCCAGCGCTCGCGCATTTTCACCACGCCCGAAGGCAGGCGCATGCTTGGCAGCATGGACGTATTCCGCAATGAACCTTCATGCTATACCGCGAACTGCCACGGGCATAAAAAGTCGCAGTCTGTGCTTGGCGTCCTCGACATCGTATATTCGCTCGACGACATCGATCGCAAAATGCACACCAATGCGATTAACATGGCGGTGCTGTCGCTGGGATTCATCCTGGTTGCCGCGCTCAGCGTGGGCTTCTTCGTACACCGCCTGGTCTATGTGCCCCTGCGCGACCTCGAGGCCGGGGCGCAGCGACTGGCGTCCGGAAATCTGGAGGAGATGATTCCGGTGCGTAGCGACGACGAGCTCGGCCGCCTGGCCTCCTCGTTCAACTCCATGACGGTGGCGCTGCGCCAATCCGAGGCGGAGTTGCGGCAATGGGGCCACACCCTGGAGCAGAAGGTGGAGGAGCGGACGCAGGAACTGCGCATCGCCGAAGCCGAGACCGCAAGGAGCGAAAAGCTTGCGTCGGTCGGCCTGCTCGCGGCGGGCATCGCGCACGAACTGAACAATCCGCTCACCGGCATCCTCACCTTTACCACCCTGCTGCGGAAAAAGCTGCCTGACGGAAACCCGGACGCGGAAGACCTGGATCTGGTGATCCGCGAAACCAAACGCTGCGCGGCGATTATCCGGCGGCTGCTGGACTTCGCGCGCGAGAAGACACCCGAGAAGAAATTTGCCGACATCAACAACGTGATCGAGGATACGGCGCGCATCATCGAGCGCCCCGCCTCGTTCCGCGACATCGAAATTGCCATGGACCTCGATCCGGAATTGCCGCAGATCTGGATCGATACGGACCTCGTCAAGCAGGTCATCATGAACATGCTGGTCAACGCCCAACATGCAATCGAACACGAAGGCAGCATCACCGTGCGCAGCCGCCGTTGCCCGCAGCCGAGAAGCCCGGAACCCGGCATGGAGCCGGTGCCGATGGTAGAAATCGCGATCATCGATACCGGCTGCGGAATACCGGAGAAGAATCTCAAGCGGATCTTCGATCCGTTCTTCACTTCGAAAGAAGTGGGCAAGGGCACCGGGCTGGGTTTGTCCGTGAGCCACGGCATCGTCAAAGCCCATGGCGGCGCCATCGAAGTGGAAAGCACGGTCGGCAAGGGCTCGGTCTTCCGCATTTATCTTCCGGTGGAGCCTCCGGCTGGGAACGAGAAAAACAGCAGGAGCAATCAATGAAAGCCAGGATACTGGTGGTCGACGACGAAGAGATCGTCATCAGGAGCTGTCTGCGCATTTTGGGCAGTGACGGCGCATACGAAGTGGAAGCCGTCCAGGATGGCGTGGCAGCCCTGAGGAAGATCGACGAGGGCCACTTCGATGCGCTCATCCTCGACATCATGATGCCCGGAATGGATGGCCTGGAGGTGCTGCGCCGCGTTAAGGAGACGCATCCGGACGTCGACGTGATCATGGTCACCGGGCTGTCTCAGATCGAGACTGCGGTGCGCTCAATGAAGCTCGGCGCCTTTGACTACCTGCCCAAGCCCTTCGATCCGGACGAGCTGCAGCGCGTGGTGAAGCGCGCACTGGAACGGCGGCAACTGTTGCAGGAGAATCTTGAGCTCAGGAGCGAAGTCAGCTCCAAGTATCGCTTCGAGAACATTGTCGGGTCCAGCCCCCAAATGCAGGGCGTGTTTCGACTCATCGCCAAATGCGCGCCCACCAACAGCACTGTGATGCTCACCGGGGAAAGCGGCACCGGCAAGGAGTTGGTCGCGCGCGCGATTCACTACAACAGCCTGCGCAAGGACAAGCCTTTCGTTGCCGTCGACTGCAATTCGCTCAGCGAGAACCTGCTCGAAAGCGAAATGTTCGGCCACGTCAAGGGTTCATTCACCGGCGCTGTGACCAACAAGAAGGGCATGTTTGAAGTGGCCGACAGCGGAACGCTGTTTCTCGATGAAATCGGCAACATCTCGCTCACCACCCAGGCCAAGCTGTTGCGCGTGATCCAGGAACATGAATTCAAGGCAGTGGGCGACACACGTACCCAGAGCGCCAACTTCAGGCTGATTACCGCCACCAACAAGGACCTGAAGGCGATGGTGGCGCAAGGCAGCTTTCGCGAGGACTTGTTCTACCGCATCAATATCTTCCCGATCCCGATTCCGCCGCTGCGAGAACGGCGCGACGATATCCCGCCGCTCGCCTTCCATTTTCTCAAGGTCTTCAATGAGGAACTGGGAAAGAACGTCACCGAGTTCTCCGAAGGGGCGATGAGCGCGCTGGTGCACTACGAATGGCCGGGAAACGTGCGCGAACTCGAAAACACGATCCACCGCGCGGTAATTCTCTCGACCGACAAAGCGGTGCGCCAGGCTCACCTGACAAACATCGTGGATCTGATGCCGCGCCTTGACCTCGACGTGCCCAGAACCAGCGAGGAACTCAAGCGCATCAAGAAGGTCGCGCGCGAGAAATCGGTTGAAGACATAGAGAAACTGTTCATTCTGGAAGCGCTCAAGCGCAATGCCTGGAATGTGACCAGAAGCGCCGAGGAGACGGGTATGCAACGCGCCAATTTTCAGGCGCTGATGAAGAAGTACGACATCCGGGTGCGCGGAACGGAACACGATCCCGACGTTTCCTGATTGCCGTCTGCCGGGGCAGGCGAAATGCCAATGCATGCGGTTCTGGCCAAGAGAATATTCCGAATGGAAGGGAAGGCGCCCGATGCGAATCCAATTGGGAGGGCATTTCAGCAACTCTGAAGTGAGCTCTACGCTGTATTCGGCCGGCGTCCGCGCAATGGCTTCGCGAAAATAGGCAATGCGGGCGCCCAAACCCTTGGCGAGCCTGCTGCCGCATTCACGCTGCGTTCAGGACGCGCGCACCTGTGTGCAGAGGGGCATTGCGGTGAACCCCATAGGCAAATCAAATCGCCTCAATAGACAGTTCGCTGAAACCTTGACAATCGTCAAATGCGTATGCCGGTACGCGGTCGAAACTACAAATGTCCGGCCGGCCCGATGTTGCCAAATATTGCACGCATCTTCGGTGTCCGGCCATGTTCAGATGCCGTTGGCATACAACCGTGTTCGTTAGACCGCCGCCACTCGACTACGAAGCTCGACATCACCACTGCGGGAACGCCAGCATCCCGCGGTCTGTCTGCATCGCGCGAAGGGTGCGCGGACACGCCGAACCCGGCCACGATGCGTCGCATGGCAAGTTGTCGTTCGCGTGCGCGGATAGTGCCGCGACGAGTACTGCCGGTCTCGATGCAGGGCCCGGGCGGCGTTGCCGGGCCGGTTTAAAGAGAAATAGGGACGCAGCCTTGACCTTGCGGTTTGCGAGAAGGTATGCACTTTACGGAGGCGCAAAATGGTCTTACTGATTGTAGTCGTCACGATTATTGTCTTCATACTGGTCGATTTCTCGCTGCGCGTATATTTCCAGAGAAGGCAAGCAATCAAACTCCGTAAAGAACGCGAGGCTGCGCTCGACACCGGCTTGAAGCTGGATTATTCCGAGGAGGCAAAAACGCTCAAGCGGGTGGAAGTAAAGAACCCCAAAGCGAGAATACTGGCAGTCGACGACGAGTCGATCATCCTCGACAGCTTCCGCAAGATCCTCGTTGTCGCCGGCTATAGCATCGATACAGTTGAAAAAGGCAGGGAGGCACTGGGGCTGATACTCAAGCGCGATTACGATTTCGTCTTCACCGACCTCAAGATGCCGGAAATGGACGGGCTTGAAGTAACCAAGGCGGTAAAGCACCTGCGTCCGGACATAGACGTGATCGTCATAACCGGTTACGCATCGATCGACACCGCGGTTGAGACGATGAAATACGGCGCCATGGACTACGTACAAAAGCCATTCACCGAAGACGAGTTGATCGAGTTCTTCAACAAATCAGTGATAAAGCGCAGGGACAGAGTAGAGCGGGAAATGAAGCCAACCGTGCGTCTGATCACACCTTCGACCAAAGAGTCCGGCTCGCAACACGAATTCAACGTGCCCGCGGGAATCTTCGTTTCCCGCAATCACACCTGGGTGAACGTGGAAATGAATGGCATTGCCCGCGTAGGTATCGATGATTTTGTCCGCAAGATCATCAAACACATCGACAAGGTCGATCTGCCAAAACCAAACAAGGAAGTAAAGACGGTTGAACTGCGTTTCTCCATCAGGCACAACGCTCACACCATCGACATCGCCTCTCCCATTAGCGGAAAGGTCATGCTGATCAATAAGGAACACATTGAGCACCCGGACCTGATCGCGCTAAGTCCGTTTGAACTGAGCTGGATGTGCTGCATCGAACCGACCAATCT
>JAAOZY010000230.1 GCA_012274205.1 Betaproteobacteria bacterium | reverse complement strand
GCCCAAAGCCGTGCGCATAAGCCCGCTCAGATCAGGCAGCCGTTCGCCCCGCAACCGAGGTCGCGATCGGCGTCCATCAAGAGAGCATCGAAGGAATCCGGCACCTGGATCTCGCGGCCGACCACGTGCGGGCTGTAGCCCTGCAGCCAGTAGCTGTTGGTGGGATGCCCGCCGACGACGTTCACGGCGATGTGGCCGGTGTCGAAGGCTCGCGCCGCGCCCTGTCGGACTGGCTCGACTGGATGGGTTTCATAGACGCAGGCGCACAGGCGCGATTGGACCGTTGCATCGGTTATTACGAGCTGCATACGACCAGTCACGACGCGCTGGATCGGAATGAACCCGTGCACGAGGAAGCGCGCAATGTGGCGCGCGCGGTGGCTAATGCCGTGGTCGAGTTGCGAACCGGCCGGCTCCAGGCGGTGCAACCAATTCTGTCGCGTCCACGACCGAAATAAGCAGGCGCGCCGATGGCGTCTGCATCTGATCGCCCAGCCCGGGTTTGACGTTTCGCTTATCCGAGCCACTTACGCGCACCGCGCGTGCTTGCGCAACAGTCCGGCGGTGGCGGTGCAAGGCCCGCATTGCCCTTTCGTGGGTGAGGGAATGTGCCAATCGCGATCAGGGGTGTGCTGGCGCAAAGCTCCATGGGAGGTGGCAGCAATAAGAATTGTTCGCGAACGCACAGACTATTGCAGCAATAGGAACGACAATCCTTCCCGTCGATGGCACCGTAAACAGTGCGATCAGTATATTGAAAGGAGTGAACATGGTCAGAATCACTGATAAGGCGTTCCGCTACACGACCTCATTCAACACCGATCTTAAGAAGAAGTTCCGGAAACTGGAGCAAGAGCGGCGCGTCGCCACGGCGAGCAGCAAGGATGCCGAGGCCGCAACGAACTACACCGTAGTGCCCATGGTCGCCCGGCGAAACACACTAAAGGCATGAAGGATCCGCGCAGCGCAGTTGCGCCTCTTCGATACGCTTCTTCGTGGCCATCCACTCGAGCGATGAGTCGTGGTCCGAATCGGCATACCCCAGGCCCGCCTTCTGCGTAAAAGGAGCATTGCGGCCCTCGATGTAGGAATGCCAGGCAACCTCTTCAAGCCGCGCAATGGACCCATCTTCAGCGCGGAACGCCGGATAGATGTAGAAGGCAAGAAGACGGACACAGAATTCGGTACGCGCAAGCTGGGCCGGCGCTTGGCCCTTGCGAATTTCGTTCACAGTGGACCCCGTTTCGAAACCTCAGAGATAAGACAACTTCAGGGCGCTTGGTTTCATTCGCTACTCCCCGATTTCCTCCTTATCCCGTAGTTCGCCGTTCATTTCGCCTTGTTATTCCGCTCCGCGTGGACAAAGAGGATCAGCCCCTTCTCAAATTCCAGCCTCTGCAATTCCATGGACGCGCGGCGAATGTCGACCATTAAGCCGTTGACCTGCAGCGTGCATACCCCAATTGAGATGTCATTACGCGTGTCATCGCACCCAGTATATGAGTCTTCGTGGAGCGGTCTTTGCACATAATGCCGCCGCTATGTACGTTTTCGAACAGATGGCCGCTGGATTCGAACATATGCTGCAGCGATGCTGGCTAATTGTCCAGCGAGAGGACACCATGAAGCGCAATGTAATTCGCAGCCGAAAATCACCCCAACTTCCGATCGCCTGGCGTGAGGCCGAATACGCTGCGCTGCACGCCAATGCCACACACACCTGCGACGATCGCGTCAGCGAAAGTATTTTCGACGACGACGAGCGTGCGGAAGTCGACATAATTATCCACGGGATGATTCACGACACGAACTGAGTACCCGCGTTCTGCACGTGCCGTAGTACTGCCATTGTTCGCGTGACGCGTGGCAGAAGGTGATCAAAGGAAATTGGTGATGGTCTTCAAAAACGAATCTGGATCCTTGCACTTCCGAGTGCCTTCTGCGGGTTTCGCATTGGGGGTTCCCAATGTCATTACCCGCAGGAATGCGACAAAAACGGAGAGTCCAGTACGTATTGAGAACCGAGTACCTGTAGCAAACAACCTGCTGGCCGCGTTGCCGCGCAAAGAGTATCGGCACATGCTCAACGACCAGGAACAGGTTGCGCTGACTTACGGCGAGGTGCTGTATGAGCCTGGGGCGCGGATAGAATACGTCTACTTTCCCAACGACTCTCTTGTTTCTCTCCTGACGCTGGTGGACCGGCACCAGGCCCTGGAGGTCGGCTTGGTCGGCCGAGAAGGCATGGTCGGCATTCCCCTGGCAATGGAAACCGCGATTTCCCCGGTGCGCGCGCTGGTGCAGGGATCCGGGACGGCCATGCGCATGAAAGCGGCCCCCTTTCTCAAGGATCTGCAGCAAAGCCACGCATTGCAGCGTGAGCTGCATCGCTACACCTACAGCCTGATAAGGCAGATCACACAGACGGCCGCATGCAATCGCTTTCACGTTGTCGAAGCGCGCCTCGCCCGCTGGTTGCTGATGACGCACGACCGCTTGCAGGTCAATCCATTCCGTCTCACCCAGGAATTCCTTTCGGACATGTTGGGCGTGCGGCGAGTCGGTGTGACCGGAGCCGCGCGCACGCTGAAGCAAAACAAGCTCATCCGCTACAGCCGCGGCAATATCACGATTCTCGATCGCAAAGGTCTGGAAGGCGCCAGTTGCTCGTGTTACGAAATGGTCAAGGACATGCACGACCCTGCGTGAGCCCCGAAACGGTCCATCACTTATCCCGCCGGAAACAATTGCACACTTTCGTTAGCGGATCAGGAGCCCAGAAGGCTATCGCCTTTAGAAGGCAGGCCGGGGATTCTATATGGCAGTAAGCGGTCATATTCCTTCTTGACCACCGCGTAGCACTCGCATACGCGCTTCTCCAACTTTGCGCGATTGAGCACCTTGATGCGACCACGGCTGTACTGAATCAATCCATCCGCCGCCAATTTGCCGGCCGCCTCAGTGACACCTTCCCGACGCACGCCCAGCATATTTGCGATAAGTTCTTGCGTCATTTTTAGTTCGTCGCCTTCCAGGCGGTCCATGCTCAGCAGCAGCCAGCGACACAGTTGCTTGTCCAGTGCATGGTGCCGGTTGCATACCGCGGTCTGCGCCATCTGCGTAATCAGCGCCTGGGTGTAACGGAGCGCCAAATGCTGCAAATGACCGCCCGTTGCGAATTCCTTTTTTGCAACAGTCGCACTAAGCCGGTAGCCATTGCCTGCGCTTTGCACCACCGCCCGGCTCGGCGTGGTTTCGCCGCCCATGAATAGGGAGATGCCGACCAGGCCTTCGTTGCCCGTAATCGCGATTTCCGCTGAGGCGCCGTCCTCCATGACGTATAGCAGCGAGACCAGACTGGTGGTCGGGAAATAGAGGTAGCTCATGCGGTCGCCGGATTCGTAGACCGCCCATCCCAGCGGCATCGCGGTGAGTTCCAGATTGGGCAGCAGGCGCGCGTAGTCCTCCGCAGGCAGGGCCGCGAGAAGATGGTTTTGCTTCGGCGAATGGGGCGAAGCCATCGTGGCCGTGTCCTTACGACATTGGCGCGTTGCTGATATGGCCAGCACCGAAAAGGTACAGGAACAGGGAAATTCGCATAATTCTACTC
>JAAOZY010000229.1 GCA_012274205.1 Betaproteobacteria bacterium | reverse complement strand
ATCCTGCGCACCACCGGATAGGCGCCCAGCGCCACGGCGAGCGCGATGATGCCGAGAAAAGCGATCAGCGCCCATGCAGGGTGCCTCGCTTCGTGCGGCAGGCGCACCGCCAGCAAGCGCCCGTCGGGCAGACGGATATTCCAGCCGCCGCTGCGCCACGAGGAGCTGCGGTGCCAAGCGCCAACGCGCTCCTCCTCCGGTGGCGACAGCGTCTTGCCGGCAGCGGCGATGCGCTCGCGCCCGGCATCGAACAGCGCAAGATCGGCATGCAAGCGCGCGGCCAGCGTTTCCAGCGCCTGTTGCTGCAGCTCGCGCGGCGCGTCGGCCGCGGGCAGCGCTGCTGCGGCCACTTCGCCGGCGACCTCGAACGCCTGGCTCGCCGGGCCGGCCTCCAGGGTCAGACGCCACATGGCCCCGGCGGCCAGAACCACCAGCAGCAGGCTGGCCACGACGGTGAGATAGACCTGCAGATAGAGGCGTTTCATCGCCAGGGCAATCGCCCGAAGACCGGCGTCAGGCGGGCATCTTCAGGCAATTGCAGGGTGTTCGTTCGAGCCATGTGCGCGCCCTTAGTCCTGCGCCTTGGCGAAGACGTAGCCCGCCCCGCGCACGGTGATGATGCGCCGGGGCTTTTTCGGGTCGTCTTCGATCGCCTGGCGGATGCGCGACACGTGCACGTCGATGGAGCGGTCGAATGCTTGCAACTGCTCGCCTTTGACGAGGTCCATGATCGTGTCGCGTGTAAGCACCCGCCCGGCGTGCGCGGCGAGCGCCTGCAGCAGTGCGAACTGGTAGTCGGTGAGTGCTCTCGCCTCGCCGTCCAGGCGCGCCTCGCGCGCGCCGCCGTCGATTTCCAGCCGGCCGAAGCGCAGCACGCCGCTGCCTGGGTCGGTGCCGGCGTGGTGGCGCCGGCGCATCACCGCCCGCAGGCGTGCCAACAACTCGCGTGGCTCGAACGGCTTGGGCAGATAATCGTCGGCACCCAGCTCCAGCCCGACGACGCGGTCCATGGCGTCGCCGCGCGCAGTGAGCATGAGGATGGGAATTTCGGAGTAGCTGGCCGCGGCAGCGCGCACCTGCCGGCAGACTTCCAGCCCGTCCATGTCGGGCAGCATCAGGTCGAGCACCAGCGCAGCGAAAGGATCGCGCGCGAGTTGCGCCAGGCCGGCGCCGCCACTGGGGGCAATAGTGACGCGAAAACCCGCCTGGCCGAGGTACTCCGACACCAATTCGGCCAAACGGGGATCATCATCGACGAGGAGGATGCGCGCGCTCACGCCGCCAGTTTATCCGCATTGGCTTGCGGCGCTTCGGGCAACTTGGAGCCCATGACAAAACGAGGGGATGCGCCCCGAAGGAAGTCCCCTTGGGGGATCTCCCCTCGTACTGTCCTGAGCCAGGCCGTAACAAAAGGAGGCTTGTTACGGGTTATCAGCCGCGGTGCCAAGCGCCCCGGCGATGGCCGTGCTGCATGCGCTCGGCAAGTTTCGTGCGCTGTGCGGGTGTTAGCACATCGGCTGCATCGGCGAGCGCCTGCGTGAGCCGCTTGCTGCCGCTGTCGGCGAGCTGGATCTGCTCCGCGCGCAGCCGCTCGAGTGCGGGGCGATCCACGCTAGCTGCGGCGAGCAGCCCGATCGCCTCCTTGCGCGCAGCCCGCGCCTTTTCGCGCAGCGGCGCGAGGTCTTTCGCCGCGCTCTTGGCGATTACAGCGAGCTTGTCCTTCTGCTCGGCGCTGGCATCCACCTTGGAAGCCAGGCGATTGATCATGTGCTCGACGCGCTGGTCCATTTTCGCCGGGTCCGTCGGCATGCCCTCGCGCGAGTGCCCGGGTCCGCCATGGGCAAAACTCGTGCCGACGTAACCACCGGCCAGACCGGCTGCCAATGCGACCGCCAGCGTGAAAATGAAGGCGCCGCGACGCCGTCCTTTGCCATGCGCGCCGCAATGCTGCGCGGCGCCCTGATTCGCATTCTGCGACTCGGCTTGCGTGTTGCCCGGTTTCGTTTCCATGTTCCGTTCCTTTCAGTGGAGGACGACATCGTCCATACGCTGCACTATAGGGGCCGCTCGTTGCCGCGATTTATCCGCTGGGTAAAGTATTGTAAAGAGGGGTACGCGCGGCACGGTGTCCGGCAACGCAGCCCGCGGCGGTAACCGGCACCGTGTTCGCATCGAGCCATGGCGTTTCGGCGAGGAACCTCCGCGCTTGCCTCCCGTAGACGCTCAATACCTCCGACATCAGCCGCTTTATTCATTGTATGTGTGCCGTCGCACGGTGCGTCATGCAGCGCAGGTATCTAATTACAGTTGCAAGGACTGTCAGCCTTACTGCTTGATATGCGGTCTTTTGTCCGCATAAACATTGTTGGGGCACGCAACAAATGACGAATGGCGCGCACTACCGCGAACTGGGGAAGTTTGTAATCCAGTTCCAGGAACTGGAGAATTCGCTGGTCGAATTCTTCAGCGTAATCGCCGGGAAGGATTACGCCATGGAAATCCTTCCGGCGGAAACTGAGTATCCCCGGCTCGTCAAGGCAATCGACGCAGAGTATGCCGTCTCTGTTGATCGGCTGCGCGAGCCTGACCGGGGGGAGGTGAAGGCGCGGTTTCACAAGTTGATGGAGGAGTGTCGCGCCATCGGAGCGCTTCGAAATAGGCTCATTCGTTCTACGTATGCCCTGCTGGTGCGCGGCGCCGATGTCGGCGCGCTGGTGCAAGACGAGGCAAAGCTGAAGTGCAATGGCAGTTCGCGCAGGCAGGCTATGGGGAGAGATCAGGCGCTTGAGTCATTCGAGCCCTATTTCCAGCGGATCGCCGGCGTAGTTGCAGAGCTCGAGTCGTTCAGGCTTCAAATCACTGACTGGAAACCTTCGGGAACGGAGCTATCCGCCCGATCAACGAGGCCGAGTTAGCGAACAGGCACCGGGGTCCGGGCCTGGAACTGCACGCGATGTGCTGCCGGGGAATGGGCGGCGTGTGCAATGGCGGACGCAAAGCGCGAAAACAAGGCTCTTGTTTGGCCTCCATCCAGAACTTATTGCTTTGTACGTGCGCTGGCGAACGGATTCCCGCAATCGATGCGATCACCATTGCGGTTGCGATGATCATTCGCATCCGATCAATCCGTTCTAACCGCATGAGGACGCATCAATGGACACCATCACGCTTAAGCGCAAATCGCCGGCTGAGCCGCAGCAATGGAAAACGCAGGAATACCACGGCAAGCAGATTCATGTGTGCACCGCACTGCGATCCAATAAGAATGAAGGGCTTCCCGGCCACGGGCAACAATGGGATTTCAAAGTAAGAATCACCGAGAATGGCGCTGGACCGACCGCGCAGGAATGCGCGAGCGCCGATTCAGACCCGGAAAGCTTCTACTCCACGCAAGCGGTGACGGAGGACCTCGGGTTCGTCAAAGGGCGCGAGTTAGTTGAAGGGATCAAGCTATAGCCCAAAACGGTTCAAGGACAGGCTCGGACGCCTTGCTGACACCGCGCGAAAATCGCGGAATACGACTCAAACGAGAAGACCATGACCAGCAACCGACTGTACTATCTTTCACTGGCGCTGGCCGGATGCACGGCCGCCGCCTATGCCATCGGCCGCCATACGCGCCAGACGGAGAACCAGCAGCACAAGGAAGAGTTGCGCAGCTGGGAGGAGGAGGGCGGCAATCTGGCGCCATCCGAAGCCTCGGCGATAGCACGTCCAGCGACAGGCGCGTGAGCATCACCTCGACCATCGGATTCTGGATTGACTCGGGCCCCGCGCTTCAATCGATCATAATTTCGGGGAATAGCGAATGAAACCAGGCGCCCTGAAAGAATGGGGCTCGTCGCCCAATTCGCGAAAACAACGTATGGGTGGCTTTTCCAAATTCACCCACTAGGAGAAAACAGTTCTCCTGATGATTGTTACGCACTCCGTGGCTTCCGTATTCTCTGTAGTTTGAACCTGCTTTTCCCGGCTCAGTGGAGCAATCATGAGCTCTCTCCATTATCTGCATACTGGCCAACGCACCTGTCATGCCGACGATGGACGCGAGATACCGTGCGCAGGTTCCGGCCAGGACGCCGCGTTTCACGTCGGCGAATCCTGGCCGGAACCGCGATTCGACTTGCGCGGCGACGAGGTCATGGATCGGCTGACCGGCCTGATCTGGTGTCGCAATGCCAATCTGGCGGAATTTCCACTCAGCTGGAAGGAAGCGCTCGAATTCGTAGCAAGCATGAACCGCGAACGGCGCTTCGGGCAGCGCGATTGGCGCCTGCCCAATCGTCGTGAGTTGCGCAGTTTGCTCAGTCTGCAAACCAAACGGCCGGCGCTGCCAGAACGACACCCGTTCATCAATGTGTTCAATGGCTGGTACTGGACCGCGACGACGGCAGCAATCAGTCCGGCGCACGCCTGGTACGTGGCACTCGATGGCGCGCGCATGTTTTACGGCGGCAAAGATCAATCCTTCATGCTATGGCCGGTGCGCGGCGAAGGTCTGGGCGTTGTCCCGCGCACCGGCCAATGCCTGTGCTACGACGCCGCCGGCAAAATCATTTCATGCATCGGCTCCGGTCAGGACGGGGAATTCTGTTACGGCGCGCCGTGGCCTGAACCACGCTTCGAAATTCTCCATGCCGGCGTACTGGACCGTCTCACGCGCCTGCTCTGGCGGCGCGACGCGAACCTCACATCGCATCCGGTGGTCTGGCGCGAGGCCTTGGCGGCGGTGGCCGCGCATAACCGCCCAGGTACAGAAAGTGTTTGGCGCTTGCCAACGATCAACGAACTGGAGGTGCTGGTGGATTGCGCTGCGCACAGCCCGGCGTTGCCGTTTGGGCATCCTTTCGCCGATGTGCAGGAGATTTATTGGTCGTCTACCACAAGCCTGTTCGAGCCTGATTGGGCTTGGGCCTTGTACCTGGAAAAAGGCGCGACTGGAATCGGGCAAAAGCAGTTCGCGCATTTTTCGGTATGGGCCGTGGCGACTCTTGATCGCATGCATGACGCGGACTCGCCGCCTCCGCCGCTATGAAATTGCGTGGGTTTCGACGGCCGGATAGACGCGGCAGGACCCTGCGCTCATGGTGCGAAATCGCCGTTTCTATGTACGCGAGCGCGCGGACCTGACTTCGTTTTCGGCGCACCGCTCCCATGAACGACTGAATCGCAGGATATCGTCCGCCAGTTCCATTCAAGAAGGGACGCCTCGATGAATCTCCACCTGGCCCCCGCTCCCCTGGTATCCGTGCTTGCCGGCATCCTGATCCTAATCATGCCGCTGGCGTTGCTCTGCGGCTTGCAGGATGAAACCGCCCCGGCGCTGCTTGTGCTCCGGGTCGAGGCGATCATGATCGGCGCCAAAGTGCGCGACCAGGATGTCCGTGCGCGTCGTCGGGGAAAATTCGAACACGCTGTCGAACAGATCGGCCAGATCTCCCCGCCGCTCGATACTCATCGCCGCGCGATCGGCCGATGGCCTGACATGTCCTAGGAGCCTGTGCCGGATTTGCCGGTCCGGGGAACAGGCGCCGGCGTCGACATGGGGCAAGCCGCGCATAGAATCGAGACGAGCCGCGCGATTCGTGATATTGATGCGGCGATCGCAAAGCTGGCGCGCGTCTTTGCGCCGGATAATCAAGTATGACCGCCATCTGGGGAAAATGAAGGAGGGCTCGATATGACGCAGGCAAAATCTACACCCCTGGCAGGACGGATCGCTCTAGTCACCGGCGCAAACTCCGGCATAGGGCGGGTCACGGCCGTCGCGCTGGCAAAGCAGGGTGCCCACGTCTTCGTCGCCTGCCGCTCCGCTGAGCGCGCGCAGGGCGTGCTCGACGAGATCCACGCCCAATCCGATGGCGGCAAAGCCGAACTGCTGCCGCTCGATCTGGGCGATTTCGCCTCCATACGCGAATGCGCGCAGACCTTCCTGGCGCGCGGCCTGCCGCTGCACCTCCTGATCAATAATGCGGGCCTTGCCGGCGCGCGCGGCTCAACCAAGGAAGGCTTCGAGCTCGCCTTCGGCGTCAACCACCTTGGGCATTTCCTGCTCACGCAGCTGCTGCTCGAGCGCATCCGCGCGTCGGCGCCGGCGCGCATCGTCACCGTGGCGAGCAAGGCGCACTATCGCGCCAAGGGCATGGACTGGGAAGCGGCGCGCAAGCCCACGCGCACGGCTACGGGCGTGCAGGAGTACAGCGTATCCAAGCTCGCCAACGTGCTGTTCAGCGCGGAACTCGGCCGCGGCCTCGCGGGCAGCGGCGTTACGACCTACTCCCTGCACCCGGGCGTGGTGGCCACCGAGGTTTGGCGCGCCGTGCCCTGGCCGCTGCGCTGGCTGCTGAAGCTGCCCTTGATTTCCGCGGAACAGGGCGCGCGCACCAGCCTGCACTGCGCCACTTCGCCGAGCGTCGCGGCTGAGACCGGGCTCTATTACGACGAATGCCGCCCGAGGACGCCCAGCCGGGTCGCGCGCGACGCGGCACTGGCGCGGGCGCTGTGGGAACGCAGCGAGGAGTGGGTGCGCTGAATGCCCGGCTGCCGCAGGCATAAGCGCGAGCGGCGCGGCGCCGGAATCCTGCCGCCGCCTTTGCGCAGCGGTGTCCGGCATCGGACGCAGGCCTATTGTGCATAAGGTTCTAACTATGATACCTTTCGACTGCGGGTGACGGCAGGCCGGCCCCGCGCAAGTCGGTTTCGGTCCAGGAGGAGGTCTCGAGTTGCGGTTCCTGCGCCACATTGCGCTGATCATCGCGCCCTGGGCACTGATAGTGATCCTGTGGACCGGCATTCACTACAGCGGCCTGATCAACCCGGCGCTGGTGCCCACGCCGCAGGCGGTGGCGAAGCGATTCTGGGAATTGGCCGGCCAGAGGCTGCCGCGGGACCTGTGGGCGTCGACGCAGCGCGTGCTCCTGGGCGTTCTATTCGGCATCCTGGTCGCGATACCGGTGAGCTTCGTGCTTGGCTGGTACCGCGAGGTGCGCCGGTTCGTCGACCCCCTGCTCAATTTCTTCCGCGCCCTGCCGCCGATCGCGCTGATTCCGCTGGTGATCGTCTATTTCGGCATCGGCGAGACCGCCAAGGTGGTGATCCTGTTCTATGCCTCGTTCTTTTCCGGGGTCATCGTGATGTACGAGGGTATCGGGCAGATCAGCCCGATCTACGTGCGCGTGGCGCGCACGCTCGGCGCACGCGATTCCGAGATCTTCCTCAAAGTCATCGTACCGCTTACCGTTCCGCACACGCTGACCGCGCTGCGCGTCGCATTGGGGGTCGCCTGGGCAACGCTGGTCGC
Organism: Betaproteobacteria bacterium; assembly: GCA_012274205.1. Lineage (GTDB taxonomy): Bacteria > Pseudomonadota > Gammaproteobacteria > Burkholderiales > SG8-39 > 2-12-FULL-64-23. Next base: position 362 of record JAAOZY010000229.1, on the reverse strand, counting down.
CTCCGAGCTGATTGCCGCGCAGCAGGGGCTCGGTGCGCTGATCCAGGACGCGGCTTCGTTCTTCCAGCTCGACATCATCTACGTCGGCATCATCTGCATCGGCTTTATTGCGCTGGCGATGGATTTTGCGCTGCGCGCCTTTGCGCGGCGGATGGTGGCCTGGCAGGAGCGCATTACATGAGCGCGGCCGCCAGGGACCGGATCGTGTTCGACGGCGTGTCGGTCGACTTTCAGACCGCCTCCGGACCGCTGCGGGTGGTGGACAACGTGTCCTACAGTATCCGGGACGGCGAGTTCGTTTCGGTGATCGGGCCCTCGGGCTGCGGCAAGACCACGATGATGAACATTGTCGCCGGCTTCCT
>JAAOZY010000228.1 GCA_012274205.1 Betaproteobacteria bacterium | reverse complement strand
GTCCATGGGCATCGTCAACGCCGGCCAGCTGGGTGTGTACGAGGAAATCCCCAAGGATTTTCTCGAGAGAGTCGAAGACATCATTTTGAACCGCAGGCCGGATGCGGCCGAACGCATGGTGGCCTTCGCCAACACGGTCAAGAGCGGCGGCAAGGTGCAGGCGGAAGACCTGCAGTGGCGCAAGCAGAGCGTGGAGGCGCGCCTCGCGCACGCGCTGGTGAAAGGCATTACCGACTGGATCCTTGAAGACACAGAGGAAGCGCGGCAGCAGGCCGAACGCAATGGCGGGCGCCCATCCATGTGATCGAAGGCCCGCTCATGGACGGCATGAACGTGGTCGGCGACCTGTTCGGCGCCGGGAAGATGTTCTTGCCGCAGGTGGTGAAATCGGCGCGAGTGATGAAACAGGCGGTTGCGCACCTGGTGCCCTATATCGAGGCGGAAAAACAGAAGCTGGCGCTGGAATCAGGAGAGGCGGCGAAGCCCAAGGGCAAGATAGTGGTGGCGACAGTGAAGGGCGATGTGCACGACATCGGCAAGAACATCGTCGGCGTGGTGCTCCAGTGCAACAATTACGAGGTCATCAACCTTGGCGTGATGGTACCGGCGAGCAAGATCCTGCAGGTAGCGCGCGACGAAAAGTGCGACATCATCGGTCTGTCCGGGCTGATCACGCCCTCGCTGGAGGAGATGGCGCACGTAGCGCACGAGATGGAGCGCGAAGGCTTCACGATTCCGCTGCTGATCGGCGGCGCCACCACCTCGCGCGTGCACACCGCGGTGAAGATCGCTCCGAATTACAGCGGCACCACGATATACGTCCCGGACGCATCGCGCTCGGTCGGGGTATGTTCCAACCTGCTGTCGGAAGATTTGCGCGCCGACTACGTGCGTACGGTGCGCGCCGACTACGACAAGATCCGCAGCCAGCACCAGTCGCGGCAGCCGCGGGCAGCGCTGCTCACGCTTGCCGCAGCGCGCGCAAACGCGCTCATGACGGACTGGCAGGCGTACACGCCGCCCGCACCCGGATTCATCGGGGTAAAGGCGTTGCGCGACTACGATCTGGCCGTGATAGCGAGCCACATCGACTGGGCGCCGTTCTTCCAGACCTGGGAACTGTCAGGACCCTACCCGAAGATACTGCAGGATCCGCTGGTCGGCGAAGCCGCGCGCAACGTGTTCGCCGAAGGCCAAGCGATGCTGGCGAAGATCATCGCTGAAAGATGGCTGAGCGCAAACGCGGTTGTCGGTCTGTTCCCCGCCAACAGTGTCGGCGACGATATCGAAATCTACGCCGACGAGTCGCGCACGCGCGTGGCGACACGCTTTCACAACCTGCGCCAGCAGGCGCAGCGGCCTGCGGGAAAACCGAATTACTGCCTCGCGGATTTGGTTGCGCCCAAGTCGAGCGGCGTAAAGGACTACATCGGCGCCTTCGCCGTCACCAGCGGCCTCGGCATCGAGGCGCGGGTAAAGGAATTCGAAGCCAAGCATGACGACTATAACGCCATCATGCTCAAAGCGCTGGCCGACCGCCTGGCCGAGGCCTTCGCCGAGCATCTGCACCAGAGGGTGCGGCGCGAATTCTGGGGCTATGCCGCGGGCGAGGCGCTCGACAACGAGGCGCTGATTCGCGAAGAGTACCGCGGCATACGCCCGGCGCCAGGCTACCCGGCCTGCCCCGACCATACCGAGAAGGGGGATTTGTTCCGCTTGCTGGATGCGTCCGGGATCGGCATTGCGCTGACCGAGAGCTATGCCATGTGGCCGGCGGCAGCGGTGAGCGGATTTTATTTCTCGCACCCGGAGTCGCAGTATTTCGCCGTTGGAAAAATCGGCCGCGACCAGGTCGAGGATTACGCGCGGCGCAAGGGATTGGCGCTGCCCGACGCCGAAAGGTGGCTCGCACCGCAGCTGGCTTACGACACCGCTCGACCGACGACCGTCTAGGAACCCGCAACAAAAGTCGTCTTGTTCCGCCCTGACCCAGGGGAGCGCGAGGGGAGGTGTCCCGGAGGTCTTAATCCCGCTCCCTCGGTCCCGCTAGACGGGAGACGGGAAAGTCGCCTTGGGGACATCCCCTCGTTTTGTACAAACTCTAACAGAAGGAATTTCCCATGAGCATCGTGCGCCACCAACCCGCAAAGATCCTTTCCGGCGCTGTCGAAGCCAACGGCATGGTTTATGTCGCAGGCACGGTCGCCGACAAGCGTCCGGCGTCGGTCAAGCTGCAAACCGAGGAAATCCTCGGCAGGATAGACGCACTGCTGGCGCAGGCAGGCAGCCACAAGTCGAAGGTCGTTTCAGCGCAAATCTGGCTGGCCGATATTCGCACGCGCGAAGAAATGAACCAGGCCTGGCTCGCCTGGGTCGATCCGGGCAATCTGCCCGCGCGCGCCTGCGTCGAAGCCAAGCTCGCCGCTGCCGACATGCTGGTCGAGATCGCCGTGATCGCCGCGAAGTAGGCGGATTGAACATTCGCGCCGGTGCGCCGGCCCTGGTGCTGATCTGCGCCGCGCTTGCGGCCTGCGCACCCGAGCTCGACTGGCGCGAGCTGTCGGTTCCCGCAGCGCGTTTCTCGGCGCTGCTGCCGTGCACGCCGCGCCAGGAGTCGCGCCGCATCGACACGGCGGGCATGCTCACGATGATGCTGTATGCCTGCAGCGTGAAACAGGGAACCATGGGTGTGGCTTATACCGACTATGCGACAGCGCCTGCGAGCGCCGAACAGGCGCGCGCGCGGCTCGAAGCGGCGCGCGATGCCTTGCTGCGCAATATCGGCGCCGGCGCACAAGCCGGCGAGCGGATCGATATCGCGGGATTGCCCGGCCTGCAGGTGTATGCGCAGGGCCGTGCCGGCGCGCAGGCGGCGCAACTGAAGGCGCGCCTGGTCCTGGACGGCGCGCGTTTGTACCAGATCGCCTATGTCGGCGGCGAGGGCGGTCCCGCCGCGGCCGATATCGACCTGTTCCTCGACTCGTTCAAGCTCGGGCGATGCGACTCAACCGAGCCTGATTACCTGCGCCAGAAGCCTGGCGTGAACACCACCAGCATGGTGAACAGCTCCAGCCGCCCGAGCAGCATCGCGGCGGTGCACACCCAGGTCTGGAAATCGTTGAGCACGGCGTAGGTCGTCGCCGGGCCGACCAGGTTGAGTCCTGGTCCGGTGTTGTTGATGCAGGCGACCACGGCGGAGAAAGCGGTAATGATGTCCAGCCCGGAAGCGGCGAGCAGCATGGTCATGCCGATGACCGCGCCGTTGTATATCAGGATGAAGGCAAGCACCGCGAATATGATGTTGTTCTCCACCGGCATGCGCCCGAGCTTCACCGGCACTACCGCGCGCGGGTGGATGATGCGCGTCATCTCGCGCAATGCCTGGCCCGCCATCAGCCTTGCGCGGATCATCTTGATGCCGCCGCCGGTCGAGCCGGAGCAAGTGGCGAAGCTGCACAGAAACAGCATCCACACCGGGGCGAAGATCGGCCACAGGTTGAAGTCGGTATTGGAATAGCCGGTGGTGGTGGCGATCGAAACCACATTGAACGCGGCGAAACGCAGTGCCGTCCAGAAATCCGGGTAGGTCTGGTTGACGAGCAGGTAATAGGCGATGCCGAACACGCTGCACGTTACCACGAGCAGATACAGCCCCGCCTCGGGGTCGCGCGTGTACGGGCGGAAGCTCCCGTGCCGCCAGGCGAGAAAATGGGTGCCGAAGTTCATTCCGGCAAGCAGCATGAAATAGATGGCCACTGCCTCGATCGCGGGCGAGTTCCAGTAGGCGTAGCTTGCGTCGTGCGAGGAAAATCCGCCCAGGCCCATGGTGCCGAACGCATGCATCATCGCGTCGAGCCAGTTCATGCCGGCGAGGTGGTAGGCGATCAGGCAGGCGACGGTGATCATGAAATACACCAGCCACAATCCCTTGGCAGTCTCGGCGATGCGCGGCGTGAGCTTGGTGTCCTTCATCGGGCCCGGCGTCTCGGCCTTGTAGATCTGGCTGCCGCCGACGCCGAGCAGGGGCAGAATCGCCACCGCGAGCACGATCACGCCCATGCCTCCGATCCAGATCAGGAAGGCACGCCAGATGTTGATCGACGGCGGCAATGCGTCCAGGCCGGAGAGCACCGTCGCCCCGGTGGTGGTGAGTCCGGACACGGTCTCGAAGTAGGCGTCGGTGAAGGACAGATGCGGCAGGTAGAACAGCAGCGGCAGGGTGGCGAACGCCGGCAGCACGGTCCACACCAGCGCCACCAGCAGAAAGCCGTCGCGCGGCTGCAGTTCGCGCCGGCTGTGGCGCGTCATCGACCACAGCAGCACGCCGGCGACCGTGGTCAGCAGGATCGCCTCGTCATAGGCGGTCTGTGCGCCGTCGGCAAGGATGAAAGACCAGGCGAGCGGAAACAGCAGGCACAACGCGAAAATCATGATGACCACGCTGAGCACGTGGAGAACCGCGAGTATTCGAACCATGGGGGCGTCAGCTCAGAGAAAGCCCGCGCTGACCTGGAACAGCTTTTCCACCTTGGGGACCATTTTCTTGTTGGTGACGAAGACGATCGCATGGTCGCCGGCCTGGATCACCAGGTCGTGGTGCGCCATGAGCACTTCGTCGCCGCGCACCAGCGCGGCGATGGTCGTACCCTTGGGCAGCTCGATCTGATCGATTTGCCGGCCCACCACGCGGCAGGACACCGCGTCACCGTGCACCACCGCCTCCAGCGCCTCGGCCGCGCCGCGGCGCAGCGAGTGCACTTCGGTGATGTCGCCGCGGCGCACATGCGCCAGCAAGGAGCCGATGGTCGTCTGCGCCGGGGAAATGGCGATGTCGATCTGACCGGACTGCAGCAGGTCGACGTAGGAGCGCCGGTTGATCAGCGCAACCACGCGGCGCGCGCCCATGCGCTTCGCCAACAGGCAGCTCATGATGTTGTTTTCGTCGTCGTTGGTGACGGCGACGAACAAATCCATTTCATCGACGTTCTCCGATTCGAGCAGCGACTCGTCGGTGACGTCCCCCTGCAGCACCAGCGCCGTGTCCAGGCGCGTGGACAGCTCCTCGCAGCGGCGCTTGTTGTGCTCGACGATCTTGACGGTGTAATCGCGCTCCAGCGCCCGCGCGAAGCGCAGGCCGATATTGCCGCCCCCGGCGATCATGATGCGATGCGCCGGCTTGTCCATGCGCCGCATCTCCTTCATCACCTTGCGGATGTTGCGGCTGGCGGCAAGGCAGAACAACTCGTCGCCAGCTTCCACCACTGTCGTGCCTTCGGGCACGATCGGCCGGTCGCCGCGGAAGATGGCTGCAACGCGCACGTCGACATTGGGTATATGCGTGCGGATTTCCTGCAGCTGGTGGCCGACCAGCGGCCCGCCCTCGAATGCGCGCACCGCCACCAGGCTGACGCGGCCGTCGGCGAATTCCAGCACCTGCAGCGCCTCGGGAAACTGCACCAGTTTGACCAGGTAATCGGTAATCAGCTGCTCCGGGCAGATGGCATAGTCGACGGCAAAGCATTCGGGCGCGAACAGCTGCTCGTTGGCCAGGTACTGCGGCGCGCGTATGCGCGCGATGCGCGTGGGCACGTTGTACAGATGCGCCGCGATCTTGCATGCCACCAGATTGATCTCGTCGCTCTGCGTGACCGCGATAAGCATGTCCGCGTCCTCGATCCCCGCAGCCCTCAGCACCGGCGGATGCGCCGCGCTGCCGGTAATGGTGCGCAAGTCCAGCCGATCCTGCAGCTGGCGCAGGCGCGGACCATCCACGTCCACCACGGTAATGTCGTTGGCTTCGGAAACCAGGCTTTCGGCCACGCTGGTGCCGACCTGGCCTGCGCCAAGGATGATGATCTTCAACTCTGCCCCCTCGAATGCTCCTGGCCGCGAACGCGCTTGCGCGGCGCTTCGCCAGGCGATGCAAATCGGATGCAGCGCATTTTATGCCTTTTTGCGGCGCGACAGAGCCGCGGCCTATTCCTCTTTCTTGCCGGTACTGATGCCCAGCGCCTTGAGCTTGCGGTACAGGTGGGTGCGCTCGAGGCCGCTCTTCTCGGCCACGCGCGCGATCGAGCCCGCTTCGCGCGCGAGCAGCTGTTCGAAATAGGCGCGCTCGAACGCTTCACGCGCCTCGCGCAGCGGCAGCTCCAGCGGCAATGCCACCTGGGATTCGGTGGCCGGGTGGAACTGTGCCGCGACCCGCTCCACATCAGCGGCGCTGATTTCCTCCTCCAGCGCGGTGAGTGCGAGGTTCTTCACCGCCGCCTGCAGGTCCAGCAGATTTTGCGGCCATTGGAACTGGCGCAGTGCATTGAGCGCGGCAGTGGAAAAATGCCGCGACGGACAATTCCTGGCCTCGACCAACTGGGCCAGCAGGATGCTGGCGATGTCGGGTATGTCCTCGGCGTGCTCGCGCAGTGCCGGGAGCTGCAGCGTCAGTTCCGACAGGCGCGCGAGCAGCGCGGCGTCGAAGCCGAGTTCGCCGGTCAGTCGTGCCGGCTCTTCGCTGGTGAAGGAAACCACCCTAGTGCTGTATTTTTCCTGTTTGGACAGCACCGCCGCCAGGTTGCGCTGCTGTGCGCGCGTGAGCAGCGCGAGTTCCTCGACGAAAATCACGCCGCTGGTGGCCTGCGCGAGCAGGTCCTGGGGCGCCTCGACCAGCGCCGCGCCGGCGGCCAGCCAGGGCGTGTTGGGCTGGTGCAGATAGCGCGCGAACAGCTCGGGCATGACCCCCGGCTCGCCGCGCAGCAGCACCGGCACCGACAGCGAGGCAATCTGCGACAGGCGCTTGCGCAGGTCCGACAGCACCGCCGAGCGGCCCAGGCTGAGCAGCGTGAGTCCGGCCTGCGGCTGGCCGCCGCCATCCCGGAGCGCGCGTTTCACCGTGGCGAGCAGTTTCTGCAGCGCGATCGGCTTTTCCAGGAAATCGATGGCGCCGATGCGCGTCGCCTCCACCGCGGTTTCGATGGTGCCGTGCCCGGACATCATTACGACCGGCATGGTGAGCTGCCCATTCGCCGCCCATTCCTTGAGCAGGGTGATGCCGTCGGTGTCGGGCATCCAGATGTCGAGCAGCACCAGATCGGGGCGCCCGGCGCTGCGCAAGGCGCGCGCGCGCGCGGCGTTTTCGGCGAGCTCGACTGAGTGGCCCTCGTCGGCGAGAATTTCCGACAGCAGTTCGCGGATGCCGATTTCGTCGTCGACGACCAGGATTTTGGACATCTCAGGCGGCCTTCGCTATTTCGGGCTGCAGCGGCAGCGTGACGGTGACGCTGGCGCCGCGTCCCGGCAGGTTTTCAACCCTGATCGCGCCATGGTGCTCGTCGACGATTTTCTTCACGATCGCCAGGCCCAGGCCGGTGCCCCTGGGCTTGGTGGTCACGTAGGGCTCGAACACGCGTGTCATGATCGCCTCAGGAAAGCCGCAGCCGTTGTCGCTGATTCTGAGGCAGGCCTGATTGCCCCTGCGCTCGGTCAGGACCTCGATGCGCGGCTCGGCGCTGCCGGCGAGCGCGTCCTGAGCATTGCGCAGCAGATTATGGATGACCTGGCGCAGCTGCGTCGGGTCGCCCGCCACCTGCGGCAGCCCGACCTGCAGCGCCGGCTGCAGCAGCGCGCCAGTGTGTTCGTACAGACCGAGCACTTCGCGCACCAGCGCATTGAGATCGAGCGGCCGCAGGCTGGGCGCGGGCGTGCGCGCGTACTCGCCGAAGTCGTCCACCATGCCCTTCATCGCGGTGACCTGGTTGATGATGGTTTCGGTAGCGCGGTTGAGCGTGCCCGCGTCCTCGGGCGCGAGCTTGTTGGCGAGCTTGGCCTGCAGGCGTTCGGCCGAAAGCTGGATCGGCGTGAGCGGGTTCTTGATTTCGTGCGCCAGGCGCCGCGCCACCTCGGCCCAGGCGGTGGCGCGCTGCGCCTGCACCAGCTTGGTGACGTCGTCGAACACCACCACATAGCCGCCGCCGCTCGCGCGCGGCAGCACCGAGCCGCGCACCAGCAGCATGCGCTCGGTCAGTTCCAGCTGCTGCTGCCAGGTGACGCTGCCGTGGTGCCTGAATCCTTCCACGATGGCCTGCGCGAGCGGCTGCAGCCGCGGCCAGTCGTCCAGGCTCAAGCCCCAGAGACCGTCGAAGCTTTCCTGCAGGATGGCGGTGGCGCCGTGATTCACCGTGCCAAGGCGCAGCTGCTCATCGAGCACCAGCACGCCGGCAGACAGATTGGCGAGGATGTTTTCCAGATAGGCCTTGGCGGTCTCGAGTTCGGCGCGGCGCGATTCGGCCACGCTGCGCGCATCATCCAGCTGCTCGGTCATGCTGTTGAAGGACTGGGTGAGAATGCCCAGCTCGTCGCTGCTGGTGACCTGCGCGCGCCGGCTGTAGTCGCCGCGCGCCACCGCCTGGGTGCCTGCCGCGAGCAGGGCCAGCGGCTCCGACAGCCGCGCCGACAGCAGGAAGGCGAGCGCGGTCGCGGAGAACAGTGTCAGCAGCAGCGTCAGAGTAAGCGTGAGGATGTAGATCTCTTTCAGGCCCTGGCGCGAAAGCGACAGCTCTTTGTAGTCGCGGTACACTTCCTGCACCGCTTCAGCGTCGCGCGCGAGCGTCGGCGGCACCCGTTGCAGCAGCTGCAGCAGGCGCTCGTCCTCGGCGATGCTCAACGCGGCCACCGGCACCACCACGCGCAGGCTCAGCCCCTGCTCCGGCCCGCCCTCGAGCGCAGAGTAGCCGCGGCTTTGCCGCGCCTGGCGCTGGATGATGCTGCTCGGCATGTCCGGCACCAGCTTGCCGATGCCCTTGCTCGAGCTGGCGATCACGTTGCCGCCGGAGGACAGCAGCAGGGCCTCGTCGACGCCGGCTTGCTCGCGCAGCCGGTCGAGCAGCACCACCTGCTGCGCCTTCGGCTTGTCCGTCAGGTCGAGTGCCATGCGCCGCGCCTTGTCATTGAGCTCGGTCAGCAGCAGGTCGAGCGCGGTGCGCCCGAGGTTGAGCCCGCCCTCGAGCGCGTTGTCCACGCGCACGTCGAACCAGGATTCGATGCTCTTCGCCATGAACTGCACCGACACCACATAGACCAGGCCGCCGGGCACGATGACCATGGGCAGGAACATCAGCAGGAAGCGCAGCGTCAGGCGCGAGCCGAACACGCGCTTGCGCAGCTTGGCGGTGAGCACCCACAGCTGATAGCCGATCAGGGCGAGCAGGGCCGCGGCCAGCGCGGCGTTCAGGCCGAGCAGCAGCGCGTAGTCGCGCGAGAACAGGGCGGTGTTGCCGCTCGCCGCGGCGAGCAGGAACAGCAGGATCGCGCCCAGCGCCACGCCGGAAATGAGCACGTACTTCATTGCGGCGCCTTCTCCGTGACCGGCGCCTTGACCCGGAACGGCCAGTGCCGCCAGTCGGAGGCGAGATTCCAGTCGCGGCTGGTGAGCGCGTTCACCTGGAACGGCTTGGGCAGCTGCGTCACATCCAGGCGCATGCGCAGCGCCGCTTCGTATTCGGTACCGGCATCCAGCTCCCTGCGTTCGAGCACCTGCCAGGAGCGCACGCGCGAAAGCACGCGCAGTGCGTCGGCCAGGTCGGAAAAGCTCTGGTACAGCGGCCCGCTGGATATGCGGTATTGGCGCGTGAGCGCATGATAGGACAGGCGCAGCATCAGCTGGCGGCTGACCGGGTGTTCGTCGAACCAGTACCAGCGCTTGCGCGTGAGCTCGAATTCGACCTGGAAGTACAGGGCGACGCCCTTGTTGATCGCATCCTCCAGGCGCGGATTCAGGTCGATCTTGAAGTCGGCATCGAGCGCGTAGCCTTCGTCGTTGCCCTCGAGCGAGATATGCGTGATTTCAATGTTTTCGGCGCGCGCGCTCGCGCTCCAGCCGAGTGCGAGCGCGAGTAGCAGTGACACTAGCAGCCGCAGGCTCATGTACTAAGAGGCCATTTCAGAATTACCGAAATGCCACCTGACTTAGGGGAGCGCGAGGGGAGGTATCCCCTCGTATCGAAATCAGGCCTAAGAGGCCATTTCAGAATTACCGAAATGCCACCTGACTTAGGGGAGCGCGAGGGGGGGTATCCCGAGGAGACTTCCTGCGGGGCGGATCCCCTCGTTTTGAAATAAGCTCTAATGTTTTTCCAGCAGCGCATAGAAGAAGCCGTCGTGCTGCGCATCGGGCAGCAGCTGTCCCTCATCAAGTCCAGCCAGCGGCAGCCGGCGGGCTGTGCGGTTGCGCGCCAGGAAGGACGCGATAGCCTCTGCGTTTTCCTGCGGAAACACGGAGCACGTCGCATACAGCAATTTACCATCCGGCGCCAACTGTTGCCACAGCGCATCCAGCATCCGGCCCTGGGTCGCCGCGAGCCGGGCAAGATCGCTTTCCCGCCGCAGCCATTTAACGTCGGGATGGCGTTTGACCACGCCCGACGCGGTGCAGGGTGCGTCGAGCAGGATGCGTTCGAACGGGGCGCCGTCGGACCAGGCCGAGGGCGAGGCGCAGTCGGCACAGACGATGCGCGCGCAATAACCCAGGCGCGCGAGGTTGTCGCCGATGCGCAGCACGCGCGCCGGGTCGTTGTCGAGCGCCGTGAGCGCGCAGTCGGCCAGCTCCAGGATATGCCCGCTTTTCCCCCCCGGCGCGGCGCAGGCGTCGAGTACGCGCATACCCGGTTGGACATCGAGCAATGGCGCCGCCAGCTGGGCGCCCGCGTCCTGCACCGATACCTCACCCGCGGCGAAGCCTGGCAGCGATTCTATCGGCAGCGCGCGCTCGAGCAGGATCGCCTGCGCGCCGATGCGCTCGCCCGCGATTCCTGCTGCGCCGAGCTTGGCGAGATACTGATCGGGCGTGAGGCGGCGCCGGTTTACGCGCAAGGTCATGGGCGGGTGCAGGTTGCCCGCGTTGAGCACCGACTCCCATTGCTGCGGCCACGCATCGCGTACGCGGTCTATCCACCACTGCGGGTAGGAATAGAGCGCGCTGTCAGCGCTGCAGCGCGCGAGCAGTGCGTCGGCCTCGCGCAGATAGTTGCGCAGCACGGCGTTGCACAAGCCCTTCGCCGCCGGCTCCAGGCGCGACACCGCGCGCACCGCCTGGTCCACGGTGGTATGGGCCGCGCGCGGCCGCGCGCGCAGCTGGTATAGAGCACACAGCAGCAGCGCGTGCAGCGCCGGTTTGACCGGTTTGTGCAGCAGTTCGGCCAGCAGCGCATCGAGCAGGCCGAGGTTGCGCAGCGTGCCATAGGCGAGATCGCGCACTGCAGCGCCGATGCTGGCGTCCGCCCCCGGGCCCGGGAGCGCATCCGCTAGGCTGCGGCCGGCGCGCACCTGCGCGACGGCTTCGCCGGCTGCCATAAGCGCGAGTTCTAGATTGGCGGATCTGGACAAGGGTACAAGCGGCGTTGCGGCGGTTCGGGCGCGCCACGCCGTAGCGGTGATGGGACAAGCCCGCATCCTACACCGGGAAGCCGGCGCAAAGTGCGGGCTTGACGCGCGGCATCCCCGCACGCCGGGCGAGTGCCGGAACTTACGCCATCGCGCGCAAGCGGGCGGCCGGACTTACGCCATCGCGCGCAAGCGGGCGATGCGCATCTCGGTCGCGGGGTGGGTGCTGAACAGGTTCTGCAGGCCTGAGCCGGAGAGCGGATTGATGATCATCATCTGCGCCGTCGCCGGGTGCTCTTCGGCCGCCATCATGGGCAGGCCCTTGGCGTAGCGTTCCATTTTTTCCAACGCGTCGGCGAGCGCGTTCGGGTCGCCCGATATGCCGGCGCCGCCGCGGTCGGCCTCGAATTCGCGCGCGCGCGAAATTGCCATCTGGATCAGCATCGCCGCGATTGGCGCCAGGATCATCACGATCAGCCCGACTACGGGATTGGCGCGCTCGCCGTCGCCGCGCCCGCCGAACAGGAAGCCGAACTGGGCGAGCGCAGAAATCGCGCCGGCCACGGTCGCGGCAATGGTGGAGGTGAGGATGTCGCGGTGCCGGACATGCGTCAGTTCATGTGCCATCACGCCGCGCAATTCGCGCGCCGACAGCAGCTGCAGGATGCCGGTGGTCGCCGCAACTGCGGCATGCTCGGGGTTGCGCCCGGTGGCGAAGGCGTTGGGCTGGGCTTCGTCGATGAGATAGACGCGTGGCATCGGCAATCCGGCGCGCTGTGACAATTCCTGCACCAGGCCGTAGAACTGCGGCGCGCTGGCCGCGTCGACTTCGCGCGCCTTGTACATGCGCAGCACCATTTTGTCGGAGAACCAGTAGGCGACGAGGTTCATTGCCCCACCGAACACAAGGGCGAGCAGCATGCCCTTGGCGCCGCCGATCGCAGCGCCGACGACGCCGAACAGCGCCACGATGCCTGCCATCAGAATGGTCGTCTTGAGCCAGTTTCCGAGCATTGCGGAATACCTCGCGAGAATTGGAGTAGCGGTGCTTAGATGGTGCTTTCCGCGGAAAATTCAAGCCGCTCGCCCGGCGTCAGTTCGAAGCCGGCGAGAAACTGCGCCGCCGCCAGGCGTTTCCCGCCGGCGCGCTGCAGTTCCTGCACCCGCAGCGCCTCGCTGCCGCAGGCAACCACTATGCCGCCGGTTCCCGCTTCGATGATGGTTCCGGGCGCGCCCGCCGTCGCGATTGCGCTGGCGCGCCAGATCTTCAGCGCAATGCCCCTCGCGCGGGCTGATGCCCCCGGCTGCGGATTGAACGCGCGCACCTTGCGCTCGATCGCCGCCGCGCTCTCGCGCCAGTCGATCGCGGCTTCCGCCTTGCTGATCTTGGCGGCGTAGCTCGCGCCGGCCCCCGGCTGCGCCTGCGCGCGCAGTTCGCCGCGCGCGAGGGCATCGAGCGCGCTGACGATCAGGCGCGCTCCGAGCCGCGCCAGCTTGTCGTGCAGGCTCCCGCCGGTGTCGTCCGCGGCGATGGGCACGGACTCGGCGAGGAGCACTGCTCCGGTATCCAGCCCGCGGTCCATCTGCATGATGGAGATTCCGCTGCGTTCGTCCCCGGCGAGGATGGCGCGCTGGATCGGCGCCGCGCCGCGCCAGCGCGGCAGCAGCGAGGCGTGGATATTGATTGCGCCCAGGCGCGTCAGCGCGAGCGCCGGTTCCGGCAGGATCAGGCCATAGGCCGCAACGACCATCAGGTCTGCGCCGAGCGCGCGCAGGC
>JAAOZY010000227.1 GCA_012274205.1 Betaproteobacteria bacterium | reverse complement strand
GCCGGCGACCTTGATCTCGCTCAGCCGGGTCGAGGGCATGAAGAAGATAGCCAACGGCGCCGGCCTCACGCTGGGCGCGGGGCTCACGCTGACCGAGGTCGTGGCGAGCGGCGCGGTGCGCGAACACTATCGCGGTCTGTACCAGGCGGCGGTGCAGGTGGCTACGCCGCATCTGCGCAACATGGGCACGCTTGGCGGCAACCTGTGCCTGGACACGCGCTGCAATTACTACAACCAGAACGAGGATTGGCGCGAGGCGATCGGTTATTGCATGAAGAAGGAAGGCAAGACCTGCTGGGTCGCCACCGCGAGCAAGCGCTGCCTCGCGGTGTCCTCGACCGACACCGCGCCGGCGCTGATCGCGCTCGGCGCCAAGGTGCGCCTGGTTTCAGCCGCGGGCGAACGCGAACTCGAACTCGCCAGCCTCTACAGCAACGACGGCATCGACTACCTCACGCGCAGGCCGGACGAAATCCTGACTGAAGTGGTGCTGCCGGCAAGCGCGGGATGGAAAAGCACCTACTGGAAGCTGCGCCGCCGCGGTTCCTTCGATTTTCCGCTGCTCGGCGTGGCGGCGGCGCTGCGTCTCGCGCCCGATGGCACGGTCGAGGCAGCGCGCCTGGTGCTGGGCGCGGTTTCCTCGCAGCCGCTGCCGGTCGCGAAGGCGAGCGAATTCCTCGTCGGCAGGAAGCTCGACGACGCAGTGATCGCCGAAGCGGGCGCGCTGGCCGCGTCCCGGGCGAAACCCATGGACAACACCGACCTCGATGTATACTGGCGAAAGGAAGTCGTGCCGAGTTTCGTCGGCTATGCGCTGCGTGAAATCCGCGGCGACGACATGCGCGCGCAGCGCCTGCGCATCGCGCGCCAGGAGTTGTAATAGCGAGCGAGCCGGCGCGGCGACAACGAGGCAGGGAGATGGACGCGCTACTGAAACTTTGGTGTTCCGGCCTCGCACTGGCGCTGGCGACTGCCTGCGTGCCCGCCGCGGCAAGCCTGGGCGACGATGCAAGCTCGGTGGCGGCGGATGGCGCTCAGCTGCAGGCGAAGGTCGACGTCGTCTCCGCTTACCGCTTCGACGTGCACCGCCTGCAGCTGCCATCGGGCATCAGCGTGAAGCAATACGTTTCACCCGCAGGCATGGTGTTCGCCGTGAGCTGGCAGGGCCCCGACATTCCGGATTTACAGCAGATCCTGGGCCGCTATTTCCAGACCTATGTGGATGCGCTCAGGAGCCGGGAAGGCGCGAGCGGGCCGCGAACGGTCGAGCAGTCGGGTCTGGTGGTGCAGAGCGGCGGCCATATGCGCGCCTTTTTCGGCCGCGCCTACGTTCCGCTGATGCTACCGCAGGGCGTTTCTGAAAAAGAGATCCAATAGGCGATGCGGAGCATGCGCAAGCTGCTGGGGATCGCATTGCTGGCGGGGCTGGTCCTGATCCAGGGCTGCGGCGGCGGCGGTGGCAGTAGCAGCGACAGCGCCGCTGCCGCGCCTGCTCCCGCGGCGCCGGCGCCGAGCAGCAACACCATCGCCGGCGCCGCCGCCAACGTGCATCCGATATCGGTCGACTCCGGGCTGGGCGGGAACGTCAATCTCGGCTTCGTCAGCGTGACGCTGTGCGCGCCCGGCAATGCCTCCAATTGCCAGACCATAGACAATATCGTGCTCGATACCGGGTCGAGCGGATTGCGCGTCATGTCCTCGGCGCTTTCGGCGACGCTGGCGCTGGCGCCGCAGTCCGACGCCAACGGCAATACGCTGGCCGAATGCACGCACTTTGTCGATGGCTACACCTGGGGTCCGGTGCGGCTGGCGGACCTGAAACTGGCGGGAGAACAGGCCAGTTCGCTGCCGATACAGGTGATCGGCGTCTCCGGCTTTCCCAGTGCGCCGGCGCGATGCGCCGCTACCGGCGCGTCGAAGAATAGCGTGCAGCAGCTGCGCGCCAACGGCATTCTCGGGCTCGGCATGTTTCGCCAGGACTGCGGCAGCGCCTGCGTGCAGACCAATAACCGCGGCATCTATTATGGCTGCACCGCTACTGCGTGCGCGCAGACGCCGGTGCCGCTGGCACAGCAGGTGCAGAATCCGGTGGCCATGTTCGCCGTCAACAACAACGGCGTGATCATCCAGCTGCCCGCGGTGCCGGCAGGCGGCGCCGCGCGCCTGGCGGGATCGCTGGTGTTCGGCATCGGCACGCAGGCGAACAACGGGCTCGGCGCGGCGACGGTGGTCGGCGTCGATCCGGGCACGGGAAATTTCACCACCAGCTACAACGGCGGCAGCTATAGCGCGAGCTTTCTCGACAGCGGATCCAACGGCCTGTTCTTCCAGGACAACATCCCGGTCTGCCCGAACAGTTCCGCCGCGCCCGGATTCTACTGCCCGGCCGCGACGCTGGACACATCCGCCGTGATCCAGGGCGCCAACGGCGCCAACGCGAGCATCAGTTTCAGCATAGGCAATGCGTCGACGCTGCTCGCAGCCCAGCCGACATTCGCCGCGTTCGGCGAATTCGGCGGATCCTTCGTCGCCAACAGCTTCGACTGGGGGCTGCCGTTCTTCTATGGCCGCAATGTGTACACCGCGATCGAAGGCGCCGCCACTCCGGCTGGTGCCGGACCCTACGTCGCGTTCTAAGCGCTTGTCGACTTCCGCTGAACGTGCCAGGGCACGTCGGCCGCATGCACATAGAGCCCGCTGAGCTCGCATTCGATAGCGCCGGCACGCCGTATGCGCCGCTCTACGGCGACGTGTATCACAGTGCGCAATCGGGCCCGGGCCAGGCGCAGCATGTATTCCTCGGCGGCAATGGACTGCCGCAGCGATGGGCCGCCCGGCGCAGTTTCACCATACTCGAAACCGGCTTCGGCACCGGGCTCAACTTCCTCGCCACCTGGCGGCAGTGGCGCGCCGATCCGGCGCGCTGCGAGCGCCTGCATTATGTTTCGATCGAGAAGCATCCGTTCGAACGCGCCGCGCTGGCGGAGCTGCATGCGCGCCATGCCGAATTCGAGCCGCTGGCGCGGCAATTGCGGCAGGCATGGCCGCCGCTGCTCGCGGGCATGCACCGCCTGCAGTTCGAGGACGGTCGGCTTACGCTGACGCTGGCATTCGCCGACGCCGCTGCGGCCGCAGCGCAGCTGCGCCTGCGCGCCGACGCCATTTACCTCGACGGCTTCGCGCCCCGGCTCAATCAGGACATGTGGTCACCGCAGCTGTTGCGCCGGATCGCGCAGCTGGCGCGCCCCGGGGCCACGCTCGCCACCTATACGACTGCGGCCGCGGTACGCCAGGCATTGGACGCGGCCGGCTTCGCCGTCGAAAAATGCGCAGGCTTCGGGCGCAAGCGCGAAATGCTGCGCGGCCACCATGCGCCGCGGCGGCCGCGGCCCGAACCTGCGCAAGCCGCCGAACCCGGCAGCCGGCACGCCATCGTGATCGGTGCGGGCATCGCCGGCGCGGCCGTGGCCGAACGCCTGGCGCAGCGCGGCTGGCGTATCGAGCTGATCGAGGGCCGCGATCCGGCGCCGGCGCAGGCTGCCAGGTACGCGGGCGTATTTCACCCGCATGTTTCGGTCGACGATTGCATCCTGTCGCGCGCCACGCGCAACGGCTTTCTGCTTGCGCTCAGCCACTGGCAGGCGCTCGAGCAGTCCGGCCGGAAGCCGGCGTGGGCGCGCTGCGGCGTGCTGCAGCTTGGCGGCGACGCTGCAGGCGAGCGGCGCCTGCAGGCGGCACTCGCGGCGCAGGGGTTTCCGGCCGAATTTGCACGCTACGCCGGGCGCGCCGATGCCGAGGCGCTGGCGGGCTGCGCGCTGGCCGGCGGCGGCGCCTGGTTTCCGGGCGCAGGATGGATGCGTCCGATGAGCCTCATCGCGGCGCAGCTTGCGGCTGCGGGGGCGGCGCTGCACACGCATTTCGGCGCGCGGGTGGAGCGCATCGCGCGCAGCGGGGCGTGCTGGCAGGCGCTCGCCGCCGACGGCCGCCTCATCGCTGCCGCGCCGCTGCTGGTGCTTGCCAATTCGAACGACACCGCGCGGCTGGCGCCGCTGGGGCAGGCACTGCAAAAAATCCGCGGGCAGGTGAGCTTCCTGCCCGCAGCGGGCCTGGACTCGCCGCGCATCGTGCTCACCGGCGCCGGCTATGCGCTGCCGGCGGTCGAAGGGATGATGGTGACTGGCAGCACCTACGATCGCGGTGACGACGATCCCGCGCCGCAGCTCAAGGGACACGAGGCCAATCTTGCGCGGCTGGCGCTGTTGCTGCCGCAGGCACGGCCGGTCGCCGATGCTGCGGCGCTCGAAGGCGCGGTGGGTTTTCGCTGCGCTGCGCCGGATCACCTGCCGCTGATCGGCGCGATGCCCGACGTGGAGGCAGCGCGTGCCGGCAGCACCGCGCTGTCAGGCGCGCAGTTGAGCGATCTGCCCCGGCACGCCGGGCTCTATTGCGCTACGGCGCTGGCCTCGCGCGGCCTGGTGTGGGCGGCGCTCGCGGGCGAATTGCTGGCGAGCCAGCTGGAACACGAGCCGCTGCCGCTCGAAGGCGATCTGGCCGATGCGCTCGATCCGGGGCGCTTCGTGCTGCGCCGGGCGCGCCGCGGGGCGCTGTGATTTGCGCCGGCGAGATCGCCGCACCGGCGGTCGCTTGTCCGCTGCGAAGCCGCTCCTGTTTTCCGACCGCATTCGCGACGACGGCCAGTGCAATGTCGCTGCGCGCGGCCGGAGGCAAGCATCAGCGCCGGACCAGGCGATTATCGGGGACAATAATCCTTTCTGTATTGAGTGCGCTGGCAGGCGCGCTTCGTATTGGCATATACTTGAATTTGACGCGCCGCTGACTTCCCCTGGACGAAAGCTGCAAACATGAATGTCGCATTGGATTCCGTTCAGTCGAGCAATCCGGGGACACCTGGTGTTTCGATATAGCCCGCGCAAAGACCAGGCTTCGTGGTCCGGGCCGGGCGCGAGCCCGCCCGCCTTGCCTGCGCGCGGCCGCAGCATCGGGTGGTATCAGCCGGGCCGTGCCGTTCCGACGCCGCCTGCCGACCGGCGCAAGCGCAGCCAGCGCCCGCTCCCTCTGGTCGGCTTCACCCTGGTCGAATTGTCGATTGCCATCGCGATATTGGCGATCCTGACGGCCATCGCCGTGCCATCCTACAGCAGCTACCGCGAACGCGTCCGCGTCCATCAGGCAACGGCGGACATCGTCGCTTTGGGCGCTGTCATCAAGCTGTACGAAATTGATAACAGAACCTATCCGGCCACTTTGGCGGAAATCGGCAAGGCCGGCATGCTCGACCCCTGGAATCATCCCTATGAATACCTGCGCCTGCAGCCATTGGAACATACACAGACGGGTAAGGTGCGCAAAGACAAGAATCTGGTGCCGATCAACTCGGACTTCGACCTTTACAGCAAAGGCAAGGACGGCGCGAGCCAGGGACCGCTGACGGCGAATGCCAGCCACGACGACGTTGTGCGGGCCAACGACGGGCGATTCGTGGGCCTTGCGTCGGACTACTGAACGCGCACAAATGAAGCTCGAAGGAACGTTCCTGCGCAGCAAAGTCGCACGAAGGGTTCTGCTGTATTTCGTGCTGTCGGCGTTCATTCCTTTCCTCGTTCTGGCGGTGCTGTACTTCGTGCAGGCCAACAGGATGCTGCTCAAGCAGGGGCACACTCAACTGCAGGCGGCCAGCGCAACCTATGCCACCGCAATTTACGAGCGCGTGCTGCTGGCGAACCAATTGCTGCGCAACGTCGCCGGCGAACTTTCCGGCAGGAGCGCGTCCCGCGCGCCCAAGGAATGGCTGGGCAGGACATTCCGCGGCCTGAGCTTGGTGTCACCGCAGAGCCGCGCGGTTTCCGCATTTGGCGACGTGTTGGCAGTCCCGATCCCGGATGAGGCCGCGATGGCGCATTTGCGCCGGGGGAACGCGGTGCTGATCGACCAGGAAGGGCCGGGCCAGGACAGGAAGATTCTGTTGATCCGGGCGATGAATCCGCTTGCAGCGGACATGCGTCTTGCAGTCGCAGAAATCGATCCGCGCTATCTCTGGGGCGATACGGAAACGTTCCCGTATCAGACGTCTTTCTGCGTGCTGAATGAAGCGTTCATCGCTTTGTTCTGCCAGCCGCCGATCCAGCCGAAAGCCATAGGCGCGCTCATCGCGCAACTGCCACCCTACGCGAAGGGACAATTCAGCTGGCAGGACGGACGACAAGAGTTTATCGGCGATTACCAGGAAATATTTCTGCAGTCGAATTTTCTCGCAATGCGCTGGATCGTTGTCGCCAGCCAACCCGAAGCCGTTGCGCTCGGCCCCCTCGCCACGTTCGGCGTGATTTTCTGGGGAAATGTGCTCCTTTCCATTCTCGTGGTCACGCTCCTGAGCCTGACCCAGATCCGTCGCACCATGGTTCCGCTGGAGCGACTGATCGAGGGCACGCGCCGGCTCGGCAGCAATGATTTCACCACCAAGGTGGAAGTGGCCAGCGCCGACGAGTTCGGCGAGCTCGCCGGATCGTTCAACGCGATGGCGACACGGCTGGGGCGCCAGTTCGACACGCTCACGACCTTGTCGAAAATCGATCGGGCGATCCTGTCGGAATTGGACATGGATCGAATCGTCGAGGATGTGCTGCTGCGCCTCAGGGAGAACTTCGAGGCCGATTGCGCCAGCATCTCCGTGGTCGATCACGATTCCCCGGAGAAGGTGCGAACCTATGCTGTCGGCGGCAATGCCGCGCGAGCCCCGGTCGAGCGCGGCACCTTCACCGCCGATACCCGCGCGATGCTGCTCGCCAACACCCAGGGCCTGTGGATGGGCGCGGAAGCGATGCGCCGGGCGATGCAGGTCGATCTGGAGAGCACGAGCGCGCAGCAATTCTTTACGCTGCCGATCATCTGGAAAGGCCAGCTCGTCGGCGTGGTGTGCCTGGGCTACCCGG
>JAAOZY010000038.1 GCA_012274205.1 Betaproteobacteria bacterium | reverse complement strand
GCGGTGGATGCCGCGATCATGACCATGGGCATCAACTTTACCGTCTACAGCGACGGCGCGAACATCGACCGCGCCTGGCCTTTCGACATCATCCCGAGAATCATGGCGCGCGAAGAATGGCGGCGCGTGGAAGCGGGGCTGAAGCAAAGGCTGACGGCGCTGAACCTGTTCATCGACGACTTGTATAACAAGCAATCCATCGTCAAGGACGGTCTGTTTCCGCGCGAGCTCCTCGGCAGTTCGCGCAATTTTCGTCCGCAATGCATGGGCGAAACGCCCCGTTTTGGGGTGTGGGCGCACATCTGCGGCACCGATTTGGTGCGCGACCGAGATGGCACCATTTACGTTCTGGAGGACAATTTGCGCGTACCTTCGGGCGTGTCCTACATGCTCGAGAACCGCCTGCTGATGAAGCGTCTGTTTCCGGAGCTGTTCAAAGTTTGCGCCATTCTTCCGGTGGACGATTACACCACCCGTCTGCACGAAACCCTGGCGGCGCTGTCGCCGCGGCCGGGAGACCGGCCGGTGATCGCGGTGCTGACGCCCGGAATCTACAACTCTGCCTATTTCGAACACAGCTACCTGGCGCAGCAAATGGGCGCGGAACTGGTCGAGGGCTCGGACCTGGTGGTCGGGCAGGACGAATGCGTATATATGAAAAGCATCGACGGCCTGCGGCGGGTCGACGTGATCTATCGCCGCGTGGACGATGATTTCCTCGACCCGGAAGTCTTCCGGCCCGACTCCATGCTGGGCCTGCCCGGGCTGATGCGCGCCTGGCGCCGCGGCAATGTGGGTATCGCCAACGCGCCCGGTGCGGGCGTGGCCGACGACAAGGTCGTATACACCTTTGTGCCCAAGATCATCCGCTATTACCTGGACCAGGACCCGATCCTGCCCAATGTACCGAGCTACCTGTGCATGAACGACAAAGAGCGCGAGTTCGTGCTGGCGAACCTGGACAAGCTCGTGGTCAAGCCGGCAAACGAGTCCGGCGGTTACGGCATGCTGATCGGGCCGCGCGCATCGGAAGCGGAACGCGAGCGCTGCCGCGAGCAGGTGCGCGCCGATCCGCGCAATTACATGGCGCAGCCGACGCTGATGCTCTCGACCGCGCCCACGCTGGTCGGGGACGGCCTTGCGCCACGGCATCTGGATCTGCGGCCTTTCGTCCTGCAGTCGGAAAATCTGTTTGTGACCATGGGCGGCTTGACGCGCGTGGCCCTGCGCGAGGGTTCGCTGGTGGTGAACTCGTCTCAGGGCGGCGGCAGCAAGGACACCTGGATCGTCGAGGAGAGTCACTGATGCTCTCACGCGTTGCCGAAAGCCTCTATTGGATGACGCGCTACCTCGAGCGGGCCGAGAACACCGCGCGGCTGATCAATGCGACCACGCATGTGCTGCTCGACCTGCCGCGCGGCGCCTCGTTCGGCTGGGACGTCCTGCTCAAGGTCGTGGGGCTGGACCTGCTGTTCGGCGAGCATTACCGCGACCACGACGAGGCGAGCATCATGCGCTTCCTGATCAGCGACGAGCGCAATCCGAGTTCCATTGTTTCGTGCATACGCGGGGCGCGCGAAAACAGCCGCACCTTGCGCGAAGTGCTGCCCAGGGTGGCGTGGGAGCGGATCAACAGCATGTATTTCATGGTCAACGACCGTTCGGAACAGGCAATCGAGCGCACGCGCCGCTATATCCTGCTCGACGAATTGATCGAGCGGCGCCAGTCCGTCATAGGCCTGCTGTCGGACTGCATGAGCCACGATGTCGCCTTCCAGTTCATCAAACTCGGGCGCTACCTCGAGCGGGCCGACATGACCACGCGGATACTCGACATCAACGCCGCGGTGCTGGTGCCGCGCAAGCAATCCGCCGAAGATCCCGCGCTCGCGCTGCTGTGGATGGCGGTGCTCGAATCGCTCAACGCCTATCAGATGTACCGCCGCCACGCGTCGGTGCATGTGCGCGGCGCGGAAGTGGTGGCGTTTCTGCTGCGCGATGCGCATTTCCCGCGCACCGTGCGCTACTGCCTCGGAGAGATCGAAGGCTGCCTGTCGCAGCTGCCGAATCATGTGGCGCCGATGAAACTGCTGCGCGTAGCCGAACGCCGGCTGCAGGGCATGCGTGTCGACCAGCTTACGCCCGCATCGCGGCACGAATACCTCGACGCGGTGCAGTCCGACCTGGCGCGGGTGCATGACGAAATCGCCGCCACCTACTTTCATCTGCACCGGCAACAGCAGAAGCAGAGCCAGGGGGTGGTTGCCGGCTAATCCATTCGTTGGCCCACCGCGCACACGCTGCAGCTTGCCGCGGCTGCGCCTGAACTCGTCGGGGAAGCCCGCGCTTTCCGTTCTTTGGAGCATTGCGTTGTCCATACATGTCGCACTGAACCACGTCACGCACTATCGCTATGACCGCAGGGTCGCGCTCGGCCCGCAGTTGATCCGGCTGCGGCCGGCGCCGCACAGCCGCACGCGCATCCTCAGTTATTCGCTGCGGGTGACCCCGGCCAAGCATTTCATCAACTGGCAGCAGGACCCGCAGTCGAACTATCTTGCGCGGCTGGTGGTGCCGGACAAGACGCGGGAGTTCCGCGTCGAAGTCGATCTCGTCGCCGAAATGTCGGTGCTCAATCCGTTCGATTTCTTTCTCGAGCCGCATGCCGAGCAGTTCCCGTTTGCCTACACGAGGGAGCAACTGCGCGAACTGGCGCCCTACCTGAAAAAGCGGCGCGCGACACGCCGCTTCGCCGCGTATCTCGCGCAAATTTCGCGCGAGCCCATGCAGACGACGAATTTTCTGGTGGCCCTCAACCAGCGGCTGCAGGCCGACATCAAGTACCTGATACGCATGGAGCCCGGCGTGCAGACGCCGGAGGAAACGCTGGCCAATGGATCGGGTTCCTGCCGCGACACCGGCTGGCTGCTGGTGCAGATCCTGCGCCATCTCGGCTTGGCTGCGCGCTTTGTGTCCGGCTACCTGATCCAGCTGAAGCCGGACGTCAAGGCGCTGGACGGTCCCTCCGGCTCCGAGGTGGATTTCACCGATCTGCACGCCTGGTGCGAGGTCTATCTTCCCGGAGCGGGCTGGATCGGTTTCGATCCGACCTCGGGCCTGCTGGCGGGCGAGGGCCATATTCCGCTCGCCTGTTCGCCCGAGCCTTCGTCGGCGGCGCCGATCAGCGGCGCTGTCGAGGAGTGCGGGGTCGAGTTCGAGCACACCATGAAGGTGGAGCGCGTGTGGGAAGTGCCGCGGGTGACCAAGCCCTATACCGAGGCCGCGTGGAAGTCGATCGAGGCGGCGGGCCGGGCCATCGATGCCGATCTGCTCGAGTACGACGTGCGCCTGACGCAGGGTGGGGAACCGACCTTCGTCTCGGTCGACGATCGCGACGGCGCCGAATGGAACACCGAGGCCCTGGGACCGACGAAACGCAAGCGCGCGGCCGAGCTGCTGGCGCGGCTGAAGTCGCACTATGCGCCCAAGGGCCTGCTGCATTACGGCCAGGGCAAGTGGTATCCGGGCGAGCAGCTGCCGCGCTGGTCGCTGAATGCGTTCTGGCGCGCCGACGGCGAGCCGATATGGTCGAATACGGCACTGATTGCCGATGAAAGCGCCGACTACGGCGCGACCGAAATCCAGGCGCTCGCATTTCTTCAAGGCGTGGCCGGGCGACTGGACCTGCCGCCGCAGCACATCTTCCCGGCGTTCGAAGATACCCTGTATTACCTGTGGCGCGAGCGCCGCCTTCCGTCCAACGTCGATCCCTTCGATTCGAAGCTCGAGGACGCGCTGGAACGGGAGCGCCTGCGCAAGGTATTTTCGGAAGGGCTGAAGCAGATTGCCGGGCACGTATTGCCGGTGGCGCGCGGCAGCGGCGCGCAGCGCTGGCAGAGCGGCTCGTGGTTCCTGCGCGACGAGCGCTGTTATCTCATCCCCGGGGATTCCCCCATCGGTTATCGCCTGCCGCTGGACTCCCAACCCTGGGCGCGTCCGGGCGACTATCCGTGGATACACCCCGCGGCCCCGGGCGTGCAGCGGCCGCCGCTGCCCTTGTATCTACGCATCCGCCATC
>JAAOZY010000226.1 GCA_012274205.1 Betaproteobacteria bacterium | reverse complement strand
GCGCTGCTGCTGCCCGCGCTATCGGGGGCTGCCGAGCGGGTGCCCAAGCCGGTGATCGACATCGCCAATCCGGGCAAGTGCGTGGAGGACACGGCGCTGATGCGGCGCGAGCACCCGGACCTGCTCAAGCATCAGCGCGACCTGACCATGCACGAGGGCATACGCACGAAGAAATACAGCCTGAAAGAGTGCGTGCAGTGCCACGCGAGCAAGAAGACGGGGAGCGTGCTCGGGGAGAAGGGCTTTTGCCAGAGCTGCCACGCCTATGCGAGCGTCACGATCGATTGCTTTAACTGCCACGAACCCAAGCCCAAGCCTGCCAGCGGAGCCACCCCATGAGCCAGGACGCGAACGCGGGTGTGAGCCGGCGCGGCTTTCTCGCGATCTCGGCGGCCACGCTGGGCGGGGTGATGCTGGCGCCGGGCATCCGCCTGATCGAGATCGCGGCTGCGCGCGCGCCGGATGAGCCCGTGTCCAGGAAAGTGCGCTGGGGCCTGTTGATCGACACCAATAAGTGCGAGCCCGGGTGCGACGATTGCGTCAAGGCCTGCGCCACCGAGAACGGGCTGAAGAGCACCGGCCATCCGCGCACCGACCCGCAGTGGATACGCAAGGTCGAATTGAAGGACCTGCGCACCGGGCGCGCGAATTCGGTGCCGGTGATGTGCCAGCATTGCGAGCACCCGCCCTGCGTCGACGTGTGTCCCACCGGCGCCTCGTTCAAGCGCGCCGACGGCATCGTTCTGGTTGACCGGCACATCTGCATCGGCTGCCGCTATTGCATCATGGCCTGCCCGTACAAGGCGCGCTCGATCGTGTTCGAGCAGATCAGCGACCAGAATTCGGATGTGCCGCGCGGCAACGGCTGCGCCGAGGGCTGCACCCTGTGCGTGCACCGCATCGACCGCGAGCAGCAGCCGGCCTGCGTCGAGGCCTGCACCAAGGCCGGGCACAACGCCATGGTGTTTGGCGATCTGAACGATCCGAACAGCGAAATCGCGCAGCGCGTCGCGAAATACGCCAGCACGCAGATCCGCGCCGATCTCGAACTCAATCCGGGCGTGCGCTACCAGGGACTGTGACATGGCCGAATCCACCATCTATCGCGAACTGGGCGGTCCCAGCCGCCGCTTCTGGGGCCTGCTCGCGCTGCTGGCCATTCCGCTCGCGCTGGCGGGTGGGGCCTACTTCTACATCGAGCACTACGGCCATATCGTCACCGGCATGGACAACCAGATCGTCTGGGGCATGCCGCACGTGTTCGCGGTGTTCCTGATCATTGCCGCCACCGGCGCGCTGAACATAGCCATGGCCGCTTCGGTGTTCGGCAACACCGTCTACCGGCCGCTCGCGCCGCTGTCGGCGCTGGTCACGCTGGCGCTGCTCGTCGGGGGCCTCGCGCTGCTGATGCTCGATCTGGGGCGTTCGGACCGCATGATCGTGGCGGTGACGCAATTGAATCCCGCCTCGCTGTTCGCGCGCAGGGTCATTTTCTACGACGGCTTCATGGCCAGTGTCGGGATCTACCTGTGGTTCCTGCTCGAGCGGCGCATGAACCGCTATGTCAAGCCGGCGGCCATTGTGGCGTTCCTGTGGCAACTGCTTCTGATCACCAGCACCGGCCTTGAGTTCGGCTTCAACTTCCGCGCGCTCTACGACTCCGTGCTGTACGCGCCGATGTTCATTGCGTTTGCCGCGGCCTACGGCGCCGCGGCCCTGATCCTGATCCTGCTGGCCGTGTGCCGCTGGGAGGACCGGCCGGTGCCCGAGGCCTTGCTCGAGCGGCTCAGGAACTGGCTCGGCATATGCGTGGGCGCGTCGCTCTTTTTCGCGCTGCTGTTCCTGGGGACGAAGTACGAGTTGGTGCGCTCGCGCGACGTGGCGCGTTTCTTCCTGTTCGAGGGCGGGGTGTACACCGCGCTGCTCTGGGCAGGCCAGCTTGCGCTTGGCTGCGTCGTGCCGCTCGCGCTGCTCGTGCGCACGCAGGCATCGCGCAGCGCAATCATCGCCGCCGCGGCGCTGGTGCTGCTGGGGGGGCTTGCGCAAATGTACGTGACGCTCATCGGCGGGCAGGCGTATCCGCAAATACTGTTTCCCGGAATGATTGAATCGAGCAGCTACTTCGACGGCGAAATCCACCCCTATGTGCCCAGCCTGGTGGAAGTGCTGCTGGGGCTGGGCGGGGTGGCGCTGTCCGCGGCCATCGTCGCCATCGGCCTGCGCGCCCTCGCGCTGTTGCCCGAGCGCCTCGAGCCCAGAGCCGCAGCGCAAGCCGCCGGCGCAGGTGCGCACGCATAGTCGCATGCACCGCTTCCTCATATCGGCTGCACACAGGTCTTCGGGCAAGACCAGCGTCAGCATCGGTCTGGCGGCCGAACTGCATCGGCGCGGGCTTGCCGTGCAGACCTTCAAGAAGGGCCCGGACTACATCGATCCGATGTGGCTTTCGGCGGCGATTGTGCGCAGCGGCACCAGGCGAAGCCGGTGCACCGTGGCGGGCAC
This sequence comes from Betaproteobacteria bacterium, assembly GCA_012274205.1. Lineage (GTDB taxonomy): Bacteria > Pseudomonadota > Gammaproteobacteria > Burkholderiales > SG8-39 > 2-12-FULL-64-23. The sequence goes on along the minus strand of JAAOZY010000226.1, from coordinate 2,026 downwards.
TCGCGCCACGCTGGCGCAGCTGGCGCAGGCGGCGTGCCTCGCAGCGCCGACGCAGATCATCATCGGCGATGAGATCATCATCGGCGATGTGGCGCGCCTGCATGTAAAGCTTGCGTGGTGCGAGGCGCTCGCGGCGTAGAAAACTACGCGGCGGCGCAGTCCCGGGCCAGCGCGACCGGCAATGCCCTAGGCGCGCTTGCGGGCTGGGCGGTCCTGGTTCAGCTGCGTGTCGCTGACTCTGGGCGGAGTCGGGATCCGCGCGCATGATTCGACCGCCGACATGCGCTACAGGGTGCTGCCGCTACGACCCGCCGCCACCGATGGGGACAAAACGATCTGGAGGCCATTTCGGAAATTCCGAAATGGCCTCCAGATTCAGGGGAACATGAGGGGACGCGTCCCCTCAGGTGTAATGAGCCCTTAGCCGCCCGCCGGGAAAAACGTATAGCTGATGAATACCAGCACTATCAGCAGTCCCACGCCTAGGCCGAGGCTCCAGCGTATCAATTTCATCTCTATGGGCAGCAGCGGCTCATAGGGAATCTTGTCCATTTCCTCGCCGATTTTGGGTTGTTCCATGATCGCATCTCCTCGAAATTAACCTACAACCAGCGGCGGTTTGACGCCGTGGAAGAATATCCACGAAACCAGCAGGCCCACCCAGATTATGAATCCGAACAGGCACACCACGTAGACGGCCGCCAGCCTGCCGATGCCCTCTGCCCAAAGCTTCTTGAAATTGGACATCACGCCGATCGTGAAAAAGGTCATCACGAAGAAGATGCCGCGGAACACGTTGGCTTCGTTCATCGCAGCCTTGATCTTGGCGGCGCTCGCGGGTGCGCCCAGCGCGAAGATCAGGATTACCAGGAAGGTCACGACGTAACCGATCACGAATTTCGGAAAACGCTCCCAGATTTCGCCGGCCTTGGCGACTTCGCCCGGCTTGACGTTAATGTGCCGCGTCCAGATGTACGCAAGAACGAATGCCCAGACACCGATGAAAATGTCGATGAACACTTTGACCGTGGCAGTCGTGCCGATGATCCAGCCCTTCTGGTAGTTGATGCCCTCTGCCGCGGCCTTGGCCATGATCAGCGCTTCCGTGATCGCGCCGCTTGCCACCGCCGCGCCGTCGGTCTTCACCGCCAATCCCATCCACCCGCCCGCGACCATCGGTTCGCTGGAGAGGAAGGCCTGCGCAACAAACGGGAGGAGCAGCAATTCGACCACCGCAAATATCACCACCAGCGACGACACCATGATCGCCACTACCGGCCTGGCGCGTATCGCGCTTCCGGTCGCGATCGCGGCGGATACGCCGCAAATCGAAATGCCGGAGGCGAGCGGCGCTGCCCATTCGCGGCTGAACTTGAAGTATTTGCGCGCGACGTAGTAGACCACTGCCCAATAAATCAGATAGGCCTCGACGATGGCCGCGAAACCGCGAAACATCAGCGAGGTTGCGAGGCCAAGTTTTTCGGCCGCGGTGATGCCGAGGAAGCCGCCGAGTATGACGATTGCCGTCTTGACGTAGAGCTCGGGCTTGATTGCGTCGTGCATCCAGGCGGCGAAGCCGGGCATGAAGTTGCCGACAAAAATGCCGGCAAGCAATGCGACGATAAACCCGCCTTCCGCCGTCAGCCGCAACGACCAGCTGACGCCGAACTTCTGCATGTCGGCGGGCGTGTTCACCGCGAAGTTCGCGTAGCTGCCGACGATCCAGCAGATGTAGCTGATCCAGAATACCGCAGTGAAGCCGAGCGCAAAGCGTTTTGCGTCGATCTTCAGCGCGACCGCCCCCGCCGTCATCAGTACGAGCAGGACAACGTAGGTTACGAAAAGCGAGCCAATGCCGCCCAGTCCCGCATACGCTTTGGATGCCGGCGCCAGACTCTTCGCGAGGTCATTCCAGACGCTCGTCGTGACTACCCATCCGAGGATGTCCGCTCCGGCGACAACCCCCAGCGCGAGCACGAATATGAGCATTCCCACCCATACCGATAGCCAGTCTTCACTGAGGCCT
>JAAOZY010000225.1 GCA_012274205.1 Betaproteobacteria bacterium | reverse complement strand
ACTTGAAACCGACCGAGACGGCCGCGCCGCGCGCCGGCCGCAGGCTGTGCCTGGCGCTCGCCTCGGGCCTCGCCGTGGCCGTAGCCGCAGCCGCGGCGCCGCCGGCGACCGATTGTGCGCCCGAGGGGGCGGTTTCTGCGCCCGCAGCAACAGCTTCCGCACCCGCAGCAACAGCTTCCGCACCGGCAGCGACGCCTTCCGCACCCGCGGCGACGCTTTCCGCACCCGCAGCAACAGCTTCCGCACCCGCAGCGACGCTTTCCGCACCTGCAGCGACGGTTTCCGCACCTGCAGCGACGCTTTCCGCACCCGCAGCGACGGTTTCCGCACCCGCGGCGACGCTTTCCGCATCGGCAGCAACAGCTTCCGCACCCGCGACGACGGTTTCCGCACCCGCGGCGACGAAATCCGCGCCCACTGCGGCAGCCAAAAAACCGCGCGTGGCCGCAGCCGCGGCGCCGGCGAAAACGGCGGCGAAGGCGGCGCCGCCCCTGGACGTGGCAACGCTGAAAGAGCGGCTGCGCGACAGCACGGCCATCGGCCTTTTCACCAAGCTCGAATTGCAAAACCAGGTGAACGACCTGCTGGCGCGCTTTCGCGAGCGCTACGGCAAGGCACAGAAGGCGGACGTCGCCGACCTGCGCCAGCCGTTCGAGATGCTGGTGCTCAAGGTGCTCGCGCTGCTGCAGGAGCGCGATCCCGCGCTGGCGCAGACGATATCGAAGTCGCGCGACGCGATCTGGAACATCCTCGCCGACCCGGAAAAATTCAAATCGGTAAGCTAATGGAGTACACCTTGCAAAATGAATTTTGCAAGGTCCAATTCAGGGGAGTATGAGGGGGGCCCCCCCAGGGGGGCTTCCTTCGGGGCGTATCCCCTCATTTCAACATACGAAGGAGAACTGAGGTGAACACAACTGCCCGAGCCGCAAGCCTGATCATCGCGCTGGCGGCCTTGTTCGCCATCCCCGCGCCTGCCGCGGAGGACGCGGCGCTGCTCAAGGACCTGACCAGCGTGATCGCGCTGCTCGGCCTGCCCTGCGGCCAGGTCGTGAGCGCGCAGAAGCAAAGCAACAGCGACCACATCGCAGCCTGTTCCAACGGCATGCGCTACCACGTATTCGTGAACGCGCAGGGCCGGGTGGTGGCGCAGAAGCAGTAGCGCCGCGCCGCAACTCAGCCGCCCGCCGCCGGCGCGCGCACCACGCGCAGCGCCCCGGGCAGCTGGGTGAAGCTCGCCGGCAGGAAGCCCAGCCATTCCCCGTCCGCCTCGACCGGCACCGCCTGCGCGCTCTCGGCGCGCAGCGCGCGGCAGCGGCATTGGTCGACCTTGGGATGGTCCGGGGCTATGCCGTTTCTGAGCATGGGCGCCTGGCAGGCGATGTCGAAGCGCGTAGCGTCGCGGATGTGCGCCACGTCGAACCAGCCGTCGTCGATCAGGGCGCCGGGCAGGGGCCGCATGCCGCCGCCGAAATACTGGCCGATGCCGACGATCAGGTTGCTGCTGTCGACCGCGCGCGGCGGCGCGCCGTCGTAGCTCACGCTCACCTGCGCGCGGCGCAAGGTGGCGAGCGCGGCCAGGATTGCCAGCTGATACGCCAGCCAGGGGCTCGCCATTTTGGCGGTGCCGCGCGCATAGCGCACCACATGCGCGCCGAAGCCGGCTTCGGCGATATTGACGAACACGCGCCGCTGCGCGCTGCCGTCCGCACCGGTATAGGCGAGTTCGCCCGCGTCGGTCGCAAGCGCCGGGCTGCGCAGCGCAAATTCCACCGCCGCGTCGATGCCGGCCGGCACGCCGAGGCTGCGCGCATAGTCGTTGCCGGTACCGGCCGGAATCACCGCCAGTTCCGCCTGCGTGCCGATGAGCGCGTTGGCCGCCTCGTGCACCGTGCCGTCGCCGCCGGCGATGACGATGCGCGTCGCGCCCGCGACGAGGGCCTTGCGCACCAGCGGCACCGTTTCCCCGGGCAGGGACGTGCGCGCGCAGGGCGTACCCGGCGCGATGGCGGCAAGCAGGGCTTCGATGTGCGCCGCGCGCGCATGCGGCACCGCCGCGGCGTTGGTCACCAGCGCGAGTTTCATGCGCCGCGCCCGGTGCGACGTTTCAGGCGAACGTGCGCAGGCGCGCAGGCCACGCTAGCGCGCTCCGCGCTCGCCCAGCGAGCGGACGCGCTGCCCGACGCTTACCGCGTAGGAATCGGTCATGCCGGAAATGAAATCGGTGACCGCGAGCACGCGCGCATACAGCTCGGCCGCGGGCCTGCCCGCGGCGGCGAGAAACTGGTCCGGCAGGAAATCGAGCACCGCGCGCGCCTGTGGCAGCTCCAGATCGGTGGCCGCCACCTCGACCGCGCCGACGAAGGCATCGAGCAGCTCGCCCAGCACCGCCGCCCCCGGGCTTTGCAGGTTCAGCACCACCGCCGACTGGTACACGCGCTCGCGCGCGAGCGCGCGAAACGCCTCCAGCGCCGCCGCATGCGGGATCACCGCGATCAGCTCCTCGTCGAATGTGCCCGCGAGCATCGCCGGCTCGCGCGCGGCGAACGCGGCCGCGGCCTCGCCCACCAGCGTGTCAATGGTGCGCGCGCGCAGGTACTCGACGCGCTTCTCGTCGGTGGCGATCGCATCGGCCTTGGCCCACGCCGCCGCATCGCCGACGACGCCGCGATACAGCGGCTCGATTTCGGCGTAGCGCATCTCGCCCGCGCGAAACGCGTCCTCGACGTCGATCACGCAATAGCTGATGTCGTCCGCCGCCTCGACCAGAAAGGCGAGCGGATGGCGGCACCAGCAGTCATCCTGCGCGTCGCGGCGCAGCAGCCCGGTGGCCTGCGCCACCGCCGCGAAGCGCTCGCGGTCGGCGTGGAAAAAATTGTGCTTCTTGCCGGAGATGCCCGCGCCCGCCGCGCCGGCGGCCTGCGCCGCGCGCGGATACTTCGCCACCGCGGCGAGCGTGGCGCAGGTGAGCTGCATGCCGCCGGCGTTGTCGGGCATGCCCAGGCGCGCGAGGATGCGGAAAGTCTGCGCATTGCCCTCGAAGCGCGCGAAGTCGGCGCGCTCGGCCGGCGCGAGCCGCGCGAGCACCGCGCAGCCGAGCTCGGACGCGTTGAACCAGGACTGGAACGCCGCCTCCCCGGCATGGCCGAAAGGCGGGTTGCCGATGTCGTGCGCGAGGCAGGCCGCGGCGACAATGGCGCCGAAATCGGCGGCGCCGTAGCCCGAAGCCGCAAGCTCCGGCTGCGCGCGCAGCACATGGTCGCCCGCGAGCAAGCCGAGCGAGCGCCCGACCGAGGCCACTTCGAGGCTGTGGGTGAGGCGCGTGCGCACATAGTCGTTTTTCGCCAGCGGAAACACCTGCGTCTTGTCCTGCATGCGCCGGAATGCGGACGAAAACACGATGCGGTCGAAATCGCGCTGGAAATCCGAGCGCGGCCCGCCTGCGGACGCGGGCGCGCCGCCCAGGCGTTGGTGCGAAAGGAGCGAAGACCAGTGCATCGTTGGGCGCGGCATGGCGATCATCTTACGGGCAAATGCGGCGCTGGTGCAGCGCGCCCGGGCCGGGGCTGCGCTTCGCCCGCGCCCGCGCTATGTACGCTAGCGCATAGAGCAGCGCGCGCGCAAAGCGGACACTGGTTGCATCAACCTAACGCAGGAGCGTGGCATGACACAGCTGAAACTGATTGCGGCAGCACTGGCGCTATGCACCTTGAGCGCATGCGTGGGCTTCATCGTGCCCTTGCCCGGCTCCAGTTCGACCACCACCACGACCACGAGCACGCAGGACGATAACGGCAAGCCGCGCCGCTGAGCACAGTGCGCGATGCGCAGCGCGGCGCCGCCCCGCGCAGGATGATGCCGGCGGGCGCGCTATCGCTTTCCGGCGCACTGGATTACTCTCACCGCCATGACGACACCGCATCTGCATAAGCCCTTCGCCATGATCCGCGAGTTTCATCTCGCCGACTGGT
>JAAOZY010000037.1 GCA_012274205.1 Betaproteobacteria bacterium | reverse complement strand
CGTCCGGATGAGGTATCCGCGCCGCCGCCTGCCGGTGTGGTGGACGGCAGTCCGCAGCCGGATGAAACGCTGAACAATTTCGATTTTTCCGACGACACGCACGGCAGGGGCTGCCCCTTCGGTGCGCACATCCGGCGCATGAACCCGCGCGCCGATCCCGTCGTACCGTTTCGCCGGCGGCCGCTGATACGCCGCGGCATGCCCTACGGTCCGCGCTTCCAGGATGCGCCGGCGGATAAGCGCGGACTGCTGGGCCTGTTTTTCTGCGCCAGCCTGGAGGACCAGTTCGAGCACTTGCTCGCACAGTGGGGCTATGCCAATCCGATGGGTCCGGACAATTGCGGTGATGCGAAGGATCCGCTGATCGGCAGGCACGAAGACGCCCGGTCGGTGTTCGACATACCCGTACGCGGCGAGCAGCCGCGCCAGATCGACGGCTTCAATTCCTTCGTCACCACGCGCGGCACGCTGTATGCGTTTTACCCCGGTCTGTCGGCCTTGCGTCACATTGCCCGCATGGATGCGGCGCGGCGATGAAATTCGGGCCCGCGCCCAAGGCCGGCGCCACCGGGGCCGGCACCGCCGGGGCCGGCGCCACCGTGAGCGTGGCGGATCGCATCGAGGACGAGCTGCACGATCCGCCCGCCCTCGACCCCCTGGACCAGCCGCCGGTCGATCGCTACTGCGATGTGGTGATGACGGGCGGGGTCACGGACGGCATGATCTATCCCTGGGCCGTGATCGAGCTCGCGCGCAAATACCGTTTCAACAGCATCGGCGGCACCTCGGTCGGCGCGATGGCAGCCGCGCTGACCGCGGCAGCGGAATACGCGCGCCGGCGCAATAAGCTCACCGGCTTCAACGAAGTGCTGCTGAAACTTCCGCGCCGCCTGGGCGAGAATGTCGACGGCGACACGCGCTTGTTTTCGCTGTTCCAGCCGGCGCCGTATACCCGGCGCCTGTTCGAGCTGTTCGTCGGATTCGTGCGCTCGGATGAGGACGGCACGGCGCGGGACGCGCGGCGCAATCCGGCATTTCGCGCGGATGCTTCCGCATGGGAGCGCGGTCTCGACCGGATCTCATCCAAGCTAAGGCGGCTCAAGCGCAGGCTGGCCATCGGGATGTTTCGCCAGCGCAGAAAGCACCGGACCGGCGCGTTCCTGCTGCACTCGTTCTGGCTGTGGCTGCGCTGGGCCTGGAAGATTCTCCGGGTGGTGCTGCATGCGTATCGCGGACCGGCGCTCCTGGGCCTGGGACTGGGAGCGTCGATCTGGATTATCGGATGGGCTTCGCGGCATTACGGCTCCTGGAAGGCGCTCGCGGCAGACGCGCTCTTGTCCGGCCTTCCCTGGATCGTGGTTCTGCTGGTGCTGTGCGTGGGCGTATCGATACTGCTGGACCTGCTCGGCGGTTTTGTCCGCAACGGATTCGGCCTGTGCACCGGCTATCGCCGCGGAGCGCCGTCGGGACGGCAGTCGCTGGTCGAATGGCTGCACGAAGGCATTCAGGCGGCGGCCGACAAGCCGCTGGACCGGCCGCTGACGTTTCGGGACCTGTGGGACGCGCCCGGCGGCCCAGTCGGCCGCCCACAACCCCCGCGGCGGCAGAAACGAAAATCGCGCTCGATCGATCTGCGCATGGTCACGACCAATCTGAGCCATGAGCGCCCCTATGCGCTGCCGGTCGAAGATGAAACCAGCCGTCTGTTCTTCCGCAGGAAGGACCTCGAACGGTATTTTCCGAAAGTTATACTCGAGCACCTGGTGGAACATGCGCAGCCTTACGCCAGCAGGGTGAAGGACGTGGACCCCGATCCGGCCAACGTCCCGACTGACCTGCTCGAGTTGCCGGGAGCCGATCTCCCGATTCTCGTGGCCGCGCGTCTGAGCCTGAGTTTTCCCGTCTTGTTTTCAGCGGTTCCGCTGTGGGCGATCGACTATGAAGCCGCCAGCTACAAAGACCGCAGGCTGCGCAGGTGCTGGTTCTCCGATGGCGGCATTTGCTCGAATTTCCCGGTTCACCTGTTCGACACTTCGGTGCCGCGCTGGCCGACTTTCGGTATCGCATTGATCGAACGCAGCCTGTTCTGGCCGAATGAGGCGACCTATCTGCCGAAGTACTACAACCAGGGCCGCGGCGATCGCTGGCAGCGCTTCGGCGACGACGTCCTGCCGGTCAGCGGCGAGAGAAATCCGCCCAGCCGCAAGCTGCTGGGTTTCGTGAAAAGCATCATCTGGAGCGCCAAGGACTGGAAGGACAAGACCTCGATGCGCATGCCGGGCGTGCGCGATCGCGTCATCCGGGTCAACCTGAGGTCCGGCCAGGGCGGACTCAACCTCAAGCTCACGCGCAACCAGATCCTCGGACTCGCCGCGGACTATGGCACACCGGCAGGCCGGGAGCTGGCCGGCAAGTTCATCGACCCCGACGATGACACAGGCCCGTCGCATTTTTGGGACGAGCACCGCTGGGTTCGTTTCAACAGCCTGCTGGTGGGCTTGCGCGAGCGCGTGGAGGCCTTCGGCGCGGCCGCGGAGTGCGCGCGCCACGCCACGCCGCTATCGACGCAGATCGCCGGCGCCGCGGATACGCCACCGCTGCGCGAATCGGACCGCAACGCGGGCAAGCCCCTGACGCAGGCGCAGGCGGACGAGCTGTGCGATTTGCTCGCAGCGATCAAGCACCTGGAGTCGAAGTTCGCGCAGGCCGAATTGCCCCAGCCCTACACCGCGCTCCCCACGCCCAGCATGCGCATCCGGCCGCCGCTCTAGCGCCACACCTGCACGAGGGAAATATTTCCCTGCACATTCGACCGGGTTTCATCGGTTTTGATGATGCGCCGCCCCCGTCTCTCCTTTACTTTTCCAGACACGGAAGTCTGAGTCACTGAATTCCGCCCGGCGGAGTTCGGACCTGGCATCCGAACGCAGCTTGCTTGTCATTGCTTGCTGGTGTCGGTACCTGCGTCAGGCCAATTGCGACTTGAATAAGGAGAGAAACATGAACTATGCATCGTTATCGAAAGCTGCGGCCGGCGTCCTGCTGGTCGCGATGTTGAGCGCATGCGGCGGCGGGGGTGGCAGCACGCCGGTCGCGGCAGTGCCTGCGCCCACCACCTTCACCGTCGCCGGCACCGCCGCCACCGGCGCAGCCCTGGATGGGGCGACCATCACCATCACCGGCAGCGACGGCACGACCTACCCCGCCGCCGGCGACCCGCCGGTATTGACGGGGACCGACGGCAGCTACACCGTGACGCTGCCGCTCACAGCCAAGCCGCCGTTTGTGGTCTCGGCGCTCAGGAATGACATCAGCCTGGTCAGCGTGGTCCCCGAGGCGAAGGACACGACCACCAATATCACGCCGGTAACCAACCTGATCGCCTCGCGCCTGTCGAGCTCGGGCGACCCATCCAAGCTTGCCGCCGAGATCCAGGCGGACCCGAGCCTGATCGACCTGGCGAAAGTGACCGCCAAGGTGGCCGAAGTCGTCGCCCTGATCCAGCCGCTGATGGACGCGATCGGCGACAGCACCGACCCCCTGAACGGCAACATTCAGGCTGCGGTCCAGGCCGGCACCGGCGCCGACAAGCTGCTCGATTCGCTGGCGATCAGCATCACGCCTTCGAGCGACAAGACCGTCAACATCGAGGTGTCGGTAAAGCAAAAGCTGGCTGAAGGCGAGCAGCCCACGGTAGTCGCGTTCAGCGGCGGTACCGGCGCCACCGCGCCGGCTGCGGCCCTGCCGACTGTTGCGGCCACCGACCTGGTGCCGAGCGGCAACGCCGCCCTGATCGACGACTTCCTCAAGCGCATGACTGCCTGCTACGCGCTGCCGCAGGCCGAACGCGTGAAGCCCGGCGGCAATGCCGCAGCCGACATCATCGCCCCGACGTGCCTGGACATCTTCTCCGGCCAGGACCCCACAAAGTTCCTGAGCAGCGGCAGCGTCGTCGGCAATCCCGGCGCCTATGCCGCGATCTTCTTCATGACGGACGACCACGCGCGCCCGACATTCGATCTCGGCAGCTATGAGTTCACGCGCGGCGACGGCGACCTGGTGATCGCGTTTCGCGGCACCAGCGGCGCCGACCTTACGTACTACACCGGCGTGCTCAGGCAGGACGCCGACGGCAAGCTCCGCTCCATCGGCAACCAGTACAAATACAACGGCGCCGTGAATGCCTATCACCAGCTGCGCACCTTCATCAACGAGACCGGCGCGGACTACTACAGCACCGGCTACAACCTGTACGTCAGCCAGACGGCTGACGTAGCGACGGTGGTGAAGGTGGTCGTGACCTCGCCCAAGGGCAATACCTTCCTGTTGCGGCCGCTCACAGGATCGGCCTATTTCCCCATGATAAAAGTCGACAGCGCGGGCAAGGAAACCCAGACCGCCACCTCCTTTCTGCGCCTGGAAAGAGCCTATGTAGACAGCGCCAACAGCGCCGATCCGCAAGACGCCGATGCAACCAACAATTTCTTCTCCAAGACACGGTATGCGGATGCGGACATCGTGGCGATTCCGAAGCAGGCGAGGTGGAAGTTCGATTACTATTCGAGCGAAACGACAATCGATGCGACGCAGTATTTCACCACTCGCTCGCGCGCGATGACCATCCCCGAAATGCAGACGCAGAGTCTGGCCACGCTCACTGCCGATACCATCACCGGCATGAAAAACAACACCAAGGTCAACGCGAGCGGCGGGCTGTATTGGCCGACGCCCGTGTCACCCGACCTGATCAATCTGAGCTGGGAAGTTCCGGCCGGCGCTTTGGCTCCGACCCAGATCCAGGCATTTGGCGGCGCGACGGTCAAAGGGGTGAGCATCAAATTCAATGACAGCGCAGCGGTTGCGTCCTCCGCCACCACCGGCACCATCGCCTGCTCGGGCGCCGATCATTGCACCGCAGACGGCCATTTTCTGCCCGGCGGCATCGGCGGCGTGCATCTGTGGGCGACCACCCCGGCTGGGCAACAGTTCGCGCATTACTACTCGGTCAGCAATATCGTCATTCCCTGAGCGCCTGCGGCTGACTGTCTGCGGGCCCGGCCTCGAACGGCCGGGCCCGCGGATGGCGTCGCGACACCGGCGTTAGAAAGAGCGGAAGGCCGCCTGCTGCAGGCGGCCTTCTTTTCCTGGGGCTGAATCCCGATGATCGCTGTACGCCGCAATATCCTCGCAGGCATTTCATCTGTATTGACGATGCCGCGTCGCCGCCCCGGGGCTAAGCTTCAATCCCTGCACGCCGCGGCCTCTGCATTGCGGCCGCGGTGCGCAGCTCCGAAATCCGAACGCAGGCTACTTATCCTTGGAGCCAAGCATGCTGGAATACCGTTCGGATAGCGTGGCGGTCCACCGCCGCTGCGATCCGCTCCCTGCCTGCCTTGCTAGCCTGGCGCAGCCTGGCTTCCGCGCTGCGCCAGCCGTGCTGTCGAACTGAGCATGCCGACGCCCAGCTGGCACGTTTCCCTGGCCGCCGCCAAGCGCCTCGCCCTGCGCTTTCCCGGCGTGAGCGGCGTGGACTACGGCTATAAATACCGTACGGGCGAACGGACTTCCGGGCTCTGCGTACGCTTCCACGTAGCGCAAAAGTTGCCCTTGGACGCCCTGCGCCCGCACGAACTGCTGCCAGCCGAACTGGGATCCATCGCCTGCGATGTGCTGCAGACACGCTATGCGCCCCGTGCCGCGCAGCGCTCGCACTCCGACCGGGTTCGGCCGGGGATCGGCGCGGGCACACTCGGTGCGATCGTGCGCGATGCCGGCGACGGCCGCTTCTGCCTGTTGAGCAACTGGCATGTGCTCTGCGGGGGCGCCGGTGCGCAGCGCGGCGAACCGGTTTTCTGGCCGGGCGCGGCGCGTCCCCGGACCGAGCCGGCGCAGGCCATTGCAGCGCTGGAGCGCTGGATCAATCCGAAGCAGGGCTGCGACGCCGCCATCGCAGTTCTTTCCGCCGCGATGAGCCACGCTGATGCGTTCGGCGACATCGGCGTACGCATCGGTGGCCTGGAGGAGCCCCGGCTCGGGCTGGCCCTGGCACAGTCGGGCGCCGCGTCCGGGATTTCACACGCTCTGGTCGATGGCGTCGAGGGGATGTTCGAACTCGACTTCGGTGCCTATGGAGACCGGAAGCACTGGATGAACGGCTTCAGGCTGGTGCCAAACCCGCGCTATGGAGAGCACGCGTTCGGAATGGGCGGCGATTCCGGGGCCGTCTGGATCAACCAGGAGACGCAGCGCGCGGTGGCGCTGCAGTTCGCCAGCAATGACGGCGCTGGCGCGGGCGCAGGATCCGCCGTCGCGCATCCGCTATCGCGGATCTTCGAGCTCCTGCATCTGACGTCCTAGCCGGCCACCGAAAACAGGAGCGCGCCGCGTCACCACTTCGCCGGCAGCTTTCTGCGCATGACGTAGTGCTGGGCTTCCAGCGCGACATAGCCGCCCTGCTGCAGGTCCTTTAGCAGGCGGCTCACCAGCTCGCGCGAGCAGCCGATGCGCTGGGCGATGTCGCGGTGCGTGAGCCGTTGCGCGATCACGCGCGTGCCGTCGGTGCGCGCCACAGCCAGGCCGTCGAACAGCCGGACCAGGCGCCCGTAGGCATCGAGCAGCGCGAGGCTGCGCGCGCTCTCCGTGGCGAGACGTGTGCGGCGGATCAGGCGCCGGATCAGCTCCAGCGTGAATTCGGGACTGGCCGCAAGGTGCTGGCGCAGCGCCTGCCCGCTGACCACGGCGCAAACGCTGGCCTCCTGCGTGCAGACGCTGCCGGTGCGCGACCCGCCGTCGAGCGACATTTCACCCACATACTCGCCGGGGCCGTAGATCGCCAGGGTGATTTCGCGGCCGCCGGGGTCGGCGCAAAAAATGCGCAGGCTGCCGCTCAACACCACGAACAGGGAGTCGCCGCGGTCGCCGTCCTCGATCAGCGTGGTGTTTGCCCGATAGTGCCGCAGCGTTCCCTGCGCGGCAAGCTCGCGCAGCGGCGCGGGCAGGGCGGCCAGCAGTTCGGCGGCGTCAGATTTCCGGTCGGGCGGCACAGCCCGGAGT
>JAAOZY010000224.1 GCA_012274205.1 Betaproteobacteria bacterium | reverse complement strand
GAAACCCGGCGGCAGCTGCGCCTTGAACGTGGCCACCTGCGGCGCGAGCGCGGCGATGATGGTGTCGGGCTGGACTTTGCCGACCGGATCGCCGCGCACTGCGATGGTGGGCAGACGATCGCGCCGCCAGATCACGCCGTCTTCAAACACCGGCTTGAAATAGGCGATCTGTCCCAGCGTCACGCTCTGGCCGTTGAAGCTGCCGATGGGCAGCGCCTTCAGCGCATCGACATCGCGGTGTTCGTTGCGCGGAGTGCGCAACACCACGTCGATCAACTGATCGTTTTCACGCACTTGCGTGACGCTGGCGCCCGACAACTGCAAGGCCAGCAGACTGCTCACCGCGTTCGAACTCAAACCCAGCGCCTTGATCTTGTCCTGATCGAGCAGCACCTTGACCGCCAGCGACTGTTCATTCCAGTCCAGATTCACCGCAGTAACCTGGGGCTGCGTGATCACGATTTTGCGCAGTTTTTCGGCCTCGATCTTGAGTTGCGGCATGTCGCTGCCGGACAGGCGGTATTGCACCGGATAGCCGACGGGCGGGCCATATTCGAAGCGCACCGCGCGCCCGCGCACATTCGGAAAGTCCGTTTCGAACAGCTTGCGAATGCGGGCAATTTCACGCTCACGCCCCGGCACGTCGCGTGCGATCACCACCAGTTGCGCAAAGTTGTTGCTGGCCAGCCGTTGATCCAGACCCAGCACGAAACGCGGCGCACCCTGGCCGATGTAATTGATCACATGCGCCACCTCCTTGTCCTGCCGCAGCAAGGATTCGAGCCTGACCGCTTCGATGCGCGTGGCATCGATGGACGCGCCCTCCGGCAACCACATTTCGATCAGGATTTCGAGCCGGTCGGACTGCGGAAAGAACTGTTTTTCCACCCGCTGCATTGCCGCCACGCCGATCGCCAGCGCGACCAGGGTCAGCGCAATGACGGTGCGCCGCCGGGTCACGCACCAGGTCACCGCCGCACGGAAGCGCCGGTAAAACGGCGTGTGATACGAGGCGTCTTCATCGACCCCCTGGTGCGCCGGTTTCAACAGGACGTGGCCCAGATAAGGCGTGACCACCACCGCCACCAGCCAGGACGACAGCAGCGCAATGGTGGTCACCGAAAAAATCGCAAAGGTATATTCCCCCACCATCGACTTGGCGAGCGCGATCGGCAAAAACGCCGTTACCGTCAACAGCGTGCCGGTGAGCATGGGAAACGCGGTGGACTGAAAGGCGTAGGTGGCCGCCTCGAAACGTCCCCATCCCGCCTCGAGTTTGTGCGCCATCATTTCGACCGCGATGATGGCATCATCGACCAGGAGGCCGAGCGAGATGATGAGCGCGCCGGTGGAGATGCGATGCAGGTCGATGTTGAACAGCCACATCGCCGTGAACGTAATCGCCAGCACCACCGGGATGGAGAGCGCCACCACCAGACCCGCACGCCACTTCAGCGCCAGGAATGTCACCGCCAGCACGATGCCCAGCGCCTCGAAGAAGCTTGTCATGAACAGCGTGACCGCACGGCTGACGATGCTGGGCTGGTCGTGAATCTGCTGGATTTCCATCCCCACCGGCAGCGACTTTTGCAGGGCAGCGATGGTGGCCGCCACCTGGCGTCCCATCTTTACCACATCGCCGCCTTCTGCCAGCGATACGCCAAGCAAAATGGCCGGTACGCCCTGCGAGCGGATTTCGCTGCGGGTCGGGTCTTCGTCGCGCCGTGTCACATTGGCAAAGTCGCCCAGGCGCAGGCTGCGCGCGCCAACCTGGATAATGGTTGCGCGCAGCCGCTCCAGCTCGGCATACGCCCCCGAGACCCGTAGCGGAATCGACAGCACCTCGTTTTCCACCCGGCCACTGGCGACCACGCCGTTCTGTTGCTGCACCGCCTGCGTGATTTGCTGCGGCGTGAGTCCGAGCGTGGCGAGTTTCTCGGTCGACACCTCGATGTAGATTTTTTCCGGCACCACGCCAAATAGCTCGACCTTGCCGACGCTCGGCAGCCGGCGCACCTCGCGCTGCGCGTCTTCAGCCGCGCGGCGCAAGTCGGCGCGGCTGAAACCATCGCCGGTAAACGCGTAAATCGAGCCAAAGGTATCGCCGAATTCATCGTTGAAAAACGGCCCCTGCACCCCGGCTGGCAACTGCGGTTTGAGATCGCCGATTTTTTTGCGGATCTGATACCAGGCCGCCGCCACGTCGCGGCCACGCACTGTTTCCTTGATGGTCACGAACAGCGCGGTTTCACCCGGCCGGGCGTAACTCGCCACGTAATCCAGCTCGGGCAGTTCCTGCAGCTTTTTTTCGATGCGCTCGGTCAGCTGGTCGGACACTTCCTGCGCCGTTGCACCCGGCCACTGCGCCTGAATCAGCATGGTCTTGAACGTAAACGGCGGATCCTCAGCCTGCCCCAGTTCGAAATACGAACGCACGCCGACCAGCAGAATGAGCACGATGAAGAAGCGCACCAGCACCGGGTGCTCGATCGCCCAACGCGACAGGTTGCCGCGCCCCGGGGTGAAGTGCGACCCCTCGCTCACGGCCTGGCGGGCGGCACTAGCCGCACCTGCTGACCCGGCGCGATCTTGTGCACCCCTGCCGTCACCACCCATTCGCCGGCCGCCAGCCCCGACACAATCGCCACACGGTCGCCATGCAGCTCGCCGATCTGGACGCTACGCGCCGCCACTTTCTGGCTGTGGCGATCCACCACCCACACCTGCGGCTGGCCGCCGATGTTGAACAAGGCCGTTTGCGCCACCGACAGGCGCGGAGTCGATTGATTACCGATCTCGACCGTTGCCGTCATCCCCAGCTTCACCGCAGCATCGGGCTGCAGCACGCTCACCCGCGCCCGGTAGGTGCGGCTGGCCGCATCGGCCATTGGCGACAGTTCGCGCAGGCGGCCGTCGTACCCCTTTTCGGGCTGCGACCACAGGCGAATTTTGAGACTGGGTGCGGCACGCAAGGCAGTGAGCGTATTTTCCGGCACGTCGATGCGCACTTCAAGTTCGCCATTCTTCGCCAGTTGCGCCACCGTCTGGCCGGCCGCCACCACCTGGCCGGCTTCGAAAGCAAGCGCAGTCACCACCCCTGCATCGGGCGCGGTTAGCCGGGTATACGCCTGCTGGTTGGCTTGGCGGGCCAACTCGGCGCGCAACTGGCGCACGCGCGCTGACGCCGCATCGGCTACGGTCTGGCGACGGTCGAGTTCGGCCTGGGCGATGAAGTTCTGTGCGCGCAAGTCGGTGTAGCGCTGCAAGTCCTGTTGCGCCAGCTTGGCCTCGGCCTCGGCGGCCACCCGCTGTGCCTGTACTGCAGTTACGGCCAGCGCGTAGTCGTTGGGGTCGAGCGTGGCAATGAGCTGCCCCGCCTTGACCGGCGTGCCAAGCTCCACCTTCCGGGATTGCACCCGGCCCGCCACCCGAAACGCCAGATCGGTCTCATAACGCGCCCGCACCTCGCCGGTATAGCGCGTACTGCTGCGCGCATCACTCAAGCCAACCTGTTCAGCCCGCACCGGCCGGACATCCGCAGGCGGGGTCGAAGGCGCTTCACGGCTGCACGCGGCCAGCAATAACAGGAGGGGAAACAACGGCAAGGTGGCTTTCATCCGCAAATTATCGCCTAATCTCCCCGGCTTCCACCCGCCACCGGCTCCGACAGGCAATAACACCAGCGGCTGGCAAGGTTTACCCGAGTGGGGTTATGATGCAAGACGCGCATGACCGCAACCGGCAGATTCCGGTTGCCTGCCGGATCCTGATCCGGCTACGCACCTTTACTGTCCTAGATGATGCTTGGAGTTTTTTGATGCCCGCCTCGCCCAAACCGCTTACCGAAGCCGCACTGCTGAAAATGCCGGCCTCCGCCTATATGAATGCCGAGCAACTGGCATTCTTTCGCGCTCGCCTCGAGGCGCTACGTGATGAAATGCTCGCCAATGCAGCCGATACCGGCGAGCACCTCAAGGAAAACGAAAACTTCGCCGACCCCAATGACCGCGCCACGGTCGAAGAAGAGCACATGCTGGAACAGCGCGTGCGCGACCGCGAGCGCAAGCTGCTGAAAAAAATCCAGTCCGCGCTGGTGCGTCTCGATTCGGGCGATTTCGGCTACTGCAAGGAAACCGGCGACCCCATCGGTCTGCCGCGCATGCTGGCGCGCCCCACCGCCGAATACTCGATCGAGGCGCAGGAGCGTCACGAGCGCAAGGAAAAGCTGCACGCCTGATCGCCGTGCCAGGCAGATGGATGCCCTAAAGGACTCCGATCCACTACATGCTAAAGCACGTGTGGAATCGTATGCACCGCTTCCCATCACGCTGCTCACCGGATTTTTAGGCAGCGGCAAAACAACGGTACTCAATCACCTGGTGCGCACGCTGCCGCGTACGGCGATTTTGATGAACGAGTTCGGCGCAGTCGCGCTCGATCATCAACTGCTGCAAAAAATGGATGGGCCGATGGCGCTGCTCTCCGGCGGCTGCGTCTGCTGCACGATTTCCGGCAGCCTGTCGCCGACCTTGAAAAACCTCTGGATGGCGCGGCAGAAGGGCGACATTCCGGCGTTCGAGCGCGTCATCATCGAAACCACCGGCATTGCCGATCCCGCGCCGGTGCTCGACAACCTGCTGCACGACAACTGGATACGCGCGCGTTTCCGCCTCGACGGCGTGGTCACCACGGTCGATGCCGTATTCGGCATGGGCCAGCTCGACGCCCACTTCGAAGCATTGAAACAGGTGGCGGTGGCCGACAAGCTGCTGCTGACCAAGACCGATCTTGCTTCCCCCGAAACCGTTGCCGCGCTGCGCGCGCGGCTGGCCACGCTGAACCCGGCGGCCGACCTCATTACGGTGACGCACGGCGCAATCGACCCGGCGGCGATCCAGAACCTGGGGCTGTGGAATGCCGAGACCCAAGCGCTGGAAGTCGCACGCTGGCTCAAGCCGCAACGCTACCAGCCCGCCCGCGCCGGTGCCATCGGCGGCAAACCCGCTATTCAAAACGCGCGGCCCGAATTGCACGACACGCGCATCCAGTCGTTTTCGGTGGTGCTCGACACGCCGCTGGATCGCTATGGCCTGCATTCCGCGCTATCCATGCTCACCTCGTTTCGTGCCGAAAACCTGCTGCGCTTCAAGGCGATCGTGAATCTGCAGGACGAACCGCAGCCGGTGGTGCTGCACGGCGTTCAGCACGTGCTCTATCCCGAGGTGAAACTCGATGCCTGGCCGGACGACGACCATCGCAGCCGCTTCGTCTTCATCGTGCGCGACCTCGACCCCGCGTTCATTGAAAAGCTGCTGACCGACTTCAGCGGTGCGGCACACGCACACCAAGCAGACGCGCCATCATGAATCTGGCGCAAACACTCCTCATCGGCGCGATCCGCGTCTACCAACTGGCGCTCTCGCCCTGGCTCGGGCGCCAGTGCCGCTACCTGCCGACCTGCTCGGAATACGGCAAGGAAGCGATCGAGAAACACGGCGCATGGAAAGGCAGCTGGCTCGCCGCCAAACGCATTGGACGCTGCCGCCCCGGTTGCGCCCACGGCTACGACCCGGTGCCGCCGGTCGAGCCACCGGGGTAGAATCCGCCGCATGCTGCCGCGCCGTCTGCTTCCCTGGCTGTTCGCACTGACCCTGCTGTTTGGTCAGGCGGCCGCCTACGCGCACACGCTGAGTCATCTGAAGGACAGCCATTCCGGATCGCCGGCGCATCCCTGCGAACAGTGCGTGGCGCAGGCCGACCTGGGATGCGCGGCGACCCCGGCACCGCTCATCCTGCAATTGCCTGCCGCGAGCTTCGACTGGTTCACCGCAACCGGCCACTCCACCCCCGCTCTCCGTCCTGCCACCGCGCGCGCCCGCGCGCCGCCGGTCTCCCTCTAAAACGCCCGAACCTCGCCCCGGCACCACCGGGGCGCGTCCGTTTTATTTTGGAGCCCTTCATGTTACGACCCACCCTGATGGCGGCGGCGCTGGCTATTGCCTTGCCGTGCCTGTCTTCCGGCGCCCATGCCGACGCCAATCTCGACGCTCTGCGCGCCGAACTGAACCAGATGAAGCAAAGCTACGAGGCCCGTATCCAGTCGCTCGAAAACCGGCTCAAGGCCGCCGAATTGCAGGCCGGCACGGCGGAGATCCAGGCCCAGTCCGCCCAGTCGCAAGTGCAGGCGGTGCAGGCACAGGTCGAGGATGCCGCTGCGCGGCCCAGCGAGCCGACGCGCAGCAATGCCTTCAATCCCGATATCTCGCTCATTCTGCAAGGCCAGTATTCGCATCTGGACGATCGTGCCAACCGCAGCATCACCGGCTTTTTGCCCTCGGGCGCGGAAGACCGGGTGCGCGGCTTTTCGCTCAGCGATACCGAACTGGTGATGTCCGCCAACGTCGACCCTTATTTCCGCGGCTTTCTCAACGCCGTGCTCGGCGCCGACGATACGGTCGGGGTCGAGGAAGCCTGGTTCCAGACGCTGGGTCTGGGGCAGGGCTTCTCGATCAAGGGCGGGCGCTTCAAATCCGCGATCGGCTACCAGAACGAGCAACACCCGCATGCCTGGGACTTTGCCACCAACAATCTGGTCTACGAAGCGCTGTTCGGCGAGGGTTACGTGGAGGACGGCCTGCAGCTGAAATGGCTGGCGCCGACCGATATCTTTCTCGAATTCGGCACGGAATTCGGCGACGGCGGCCGCTTCCCGAGCACCGCACACGACTCCAACGGCTTTTCCAGCTACACGCTGTTCGCCCATGTCGGCGACGACCTCGACGTCTCGAACAGTTGGCGTGCCGGGCTGTCGTATCTGCACGCCGATCCGCAGGGACGCACTTACACGGGCAGCGACCTCAACGACGTTGGCGTGAGCGGCGCGTTTTCCGGCAGCAGCCGCACCTGGCTCGCCGACTTCGTGTGGAAATGGGCGCCGGAGGGCAACGCCACGCAGCAAAACTTCAAGTTTTCCGCTGAATATTTCCGCCGCAGCGAATCGGGCGAGCTGACTTGCAACAACGCCGGCGCGAATCCCAGCCTGTGCAGCGGCGGGCTGACCGGCCCCTACTCGGCGAACAACCAGTCGGGGTTTTATGCGCAGGGCGCCTACCAGTTCATGCCGCGCTGGCGCGTCGGCTACCGCTACGACCAGCTGTTCCGCGGCGACGTGAGCTTCAATGGCGCGGATGCGGGCGCCACCCTGGGGTCGCTCGCCGATTACAACCCGCGTCGCAACACCCTGATGGTCGACTACAGCCCGTCTGAATTCTCCCGCCTGCGCCTGCAATACCAGTACGACCAGGCGCAACAGAACATCGACGAGAACCAGTTCTTCGTTCAGTACATCTACAGCCTGGGCAGCCACGGCGCCCACAAATTCTGAGGACCGCATCATGAAAAACCGTGTCACGGAAATGCCCGTCGTAAAAATGCTCGGCCATCTGCTGCTGCTTGCCGCCTGCGTTCCCGCCACCGCGCACGCCGCGCTCAAGGTCTTTGCCTGCGAACCGGAATGGGGCGCGCTGGTGAAAGAGATCGGCGGCGACCAGGTCAGCGTCTACATCGCCACCACGGCGATGCAGGACCCGCATCACATCGAGGCGCGGCCCAGCCTGATCGCCCGCGCACGCAATGCCGACCTGCTGGTCTGTACCGGCGCCGAACTGGAAATCGGCTGGCTGCCGGTGATCCTCGGCGAGTCCGGTAACCCGGCGATCCAGCCCGGCCAGCCGGGGCAGTTTTTTGCCGCATCGCATGTCGCGCTGCTGGAAAAGCCCGCCGCCCTCGACCGCTCGGCCGGCGACGTCCATGCCGGCGGCAACCCGCACATCCAGACCGACCCGCGCAATTTCACGCGCGTCGGCGCGGCGCTGGTCCGCAACATGGCGCAGCTCGATCCCGGGCAGGCGGCGTTCTACCAGGCGCGCTGGAAAGACTTTGCCAGCCGCTGGCAGGCCGCCATCGTGCGCTGGGAGGCCAAGGCCACGCCGCTCAGGGGCGTGTCTGTCGTCGTGCAGCACAAGGGCTTCCCCTATCTGGAAAACTGGCTGGGCTTGAAGGAAGTCGCAGAACTCGAGCCCAAGCCCGGCGTCGAGCCCAGCCTGTCGAGCCTCGCCGCAGTGAAGGCGCAACTGGCACGCACGCCGGCGAAAATGGTCATCCGCGCGGCCTACCAGCCGGCACGGCCGAGCGAATGGCTGGCCCGCGAGGCCGGCGTGAAAGCGGTCACGCTGCCCTTCACCGTCGGCGGCGACAAGGAAGCCGGCGACCTGTTCAGCTTATTCGACGACACCGTCAACCGTTTGCTGGGCGGACTGTAATCATGGAGCTCGCCGCCCTCGATCCCACTCTCCTCGGTCCGCCGCTCGTCGCCGGACTGCTGGTGCTCGCCACCCACGTGCCGCTGGGCCGGCGGGTACTGACGCGCGGCATCGTTTTTCTCGACCTCGCCATCGCGCAGTTCGCCGGCCTCGGGGTCATCGCCGCCCACGTCGCCGACTGGGAGGCGGCCTGGGCAACCCAGCTCACGGCCTTCCTCGCCGCGCTGGCCGGCGCCGGCCTGCTCGCCTGGTGCGACCGCCGCTGGCCGGCGCGGCAGGAGGCGCTGATCGGATCGAGTTTTGTCGTCGCCGCCTGTGCTGCCAGCCTGCTGCTGACCAGCGACCCGCACGGCGGCGAGGAACTGCAAAACCTGCTGGTAGGGCAGATCCTCTGGGTCAGCACCTCGCAGCTTGCCGTCACCGCTGCGCTCTACGCGCTCATCGGCCTGATGTGGCGGCCATTGACCCGGCATGGCGCGGGTTTCTATGCGCTGTTCGCGCTTTCCATCACCGCTTCGGTACAGCTGGTGGGCGTCTATCTGGTGTTCGCCAGCCTGATCCTGCCCGCGCTCGCCACGCTCGACCGCGAAAGGAACTGGTACGTCGCGACGCTGATGATCGGCATCCTGGGCTATGTCGGCGGCTTGTTGCTGTCCGCCCTCACCGATCTGCCCACCGGCCCGCTGATCGTCTGCTCGCTGGCCCTGTCGGCCCTGCTTGTCGGCCGGGGCCTGCGCTTGATGCGAGGGACGCCGGCGCATTCCCCTGCGGCTGAAAATTGACGCAGTAGCATCAGGGG
>JAAOZY010000223.1 GCA_012274205.1 Betaproteobacteria bacterium | reverse complement strand
GTACCCCGCGCAAACTCGAACTCGTTGCGCTGGTACTGCATCGCCGTCAGGCGCGCGATGATGTCGCGCTGCGACAGTTTCTCGCGCTCGCGCAGGTGCAGGATCATGCCGTGGTAGTCGACCGGATCGCCGATGCCGTAGATGCACGACACCGTGGCGACGATGATGGTGTCCTTGCGCTCGAGCAGCGACTTGGTCGCCGACAGGCGCATCTGCTCGATGTGCTCGTTGATGCTCGAGTCCTTTTCGATGAACAGGTCGCGCGAGGGCACGTAAGCCTCGGGCTGGTAATAATCGTAGTAGGAAACGAAATACTCGACCGCGTTCTCGGGAAAGAACTCGCGCATCTCCGAATACAGCTGCGCCGCCAGCGTCTTGTTCGGCGCGATCACCAGCGCCGGCCGGCCGAGGCGCGCGATCACATTGGCCATGGTGTAGGTCTTGCCCGATCCGGTCACGCCGAGCAGGGTCTGGTAGGCCAGCCCCATTTCGATGCCCTCGACCAGCTTGGCGATGGCCTCGGGCTGGTCGCCGGCGGGCTCGAACTGCTGGTGCAGGCGGAATGGGCTGTTGGGAAAAGTCGCGATCAAAGGCGTACAATCATGGCTTCGACAAAACGTGAAAGTCTAGCACGATGAACGCCCCGCACTCCCCCTCCCTGCTTGCCGGCGTTGAACTGGCGCCGCGCGATCCCATCCTCGGCCTGACCGAAGCCTACAACGCCGATAAAAACCCGAAAAAGGTCAATTTGGGCGTGGGCGTGTACACCGGCGACGACGGCAAGGTGCCGCTGCTCGAATGCGTGCGCCGCGCCGAGCACGCGCTGATGGAACAGCCGGCGGCGCGCAACTACCTGCCGATCGACGGCCTCGCCGCCTACGACAAGGCGGTACAGGGCTTGGTTTTCGGCGCAGACAGCGCTGCCGTGAAGGAAGGCCGCATTGTCACCGTGCAGACACTCGGCGGTACCGGCGGCCTGCGCGTCGGGGCCGATTTCCTGCACCGCACCGCGCCCAATGCCACGCTGTGGATCAGCGATCCGAGTTGGGAAAACCACCGCGCGGTGTTCGAAAGCGCCGGCTTCAAGGTCAATACCTACCCCTATTACGACGCCAAGACGCGCGGCGTCAATTTCGACGCCATGCTCGCCGCGCTCAAAGCCATGCCGGCGGGGGACGTCGTGCTGCTGCACGCCTGCTGCCACAACCCGACCGGAGTCGACCTGAGCGAGGCGCAGTGGGCCAGCGTCGCCCAGGCGATGGCCGCGCGCGGCCTGGTGCCTTTCCTCGACATCGCCTACCAGGGTTTTGCCGACAGCCTCGACACGGACGGCAGAGCAGTGCGCCTGTTCGCCAACAGCGGCATGCCGCTGTTCGTGGCGAATTCCTTCTCCAAATCGTTCTCGCTCTACGGCGAGCGCGTCGGCAGCCTCAACGTGGTTGCCGCGAGCAGCGAAGAAGGCGCGCGGGTGCTGTCGCAGATCAAGCGCCTGGTGCGCAGCAACTACTCCAATCCGCCCACCCATGGCAGCAAGATCGTGGCTGCAGTTCTGGCCAACCCCGAACTGCGCACGCTGTGGGAGCAGGAACTGGGGCAGATGCGCGATCGCATCAAGTCGATGCGCAAGCTGCTGGTGGAGAAAATCCATGCGCGCGCACCCGGCGCCGATTTCAGCTTCATCGAACGCCAGCGCGGCATGTTCTCCTACTCCGGTCTGACCAAGGACCAGGTGGTGCGCATGCGCGAGGAATTCGCGGTGTATGCGATCGAAAGCGGCCGCATTTGCGTCGCGGCGCTCAACACCAGGAACGTCGACTATTCCGCCGACGCGATTGCGAAGGTAATCGGCTGAGCGCGCGGGGTTTCTGATCCGATCCGGGCTGGAATTCCAATTGACCTGAATTGCCCCAGCCCGTAAAATACGCGCCTTCCTGAACCCGTTTTTTTACGCCCGGGTTCACTATTCCCCGATAGCTCAGCCGGTAGAGCGACGGACTGTTAATCCGCAGGTCCCAGGTTCGATCCCTGGTCGGGGAGCCATAGAAATCAATAGGTTGTATTATAAAGTTAAACTTGCTTCTTAGACCATGAAGCTCATGCATTCACGCGCGAAGGCAGCCAAGCGGCCCTTGCAAAGGCGCAAGCCTCGATTTTCCCCAGGAGTAGCAGAGACCATGTACGCGACCCCGATCCTTCAGTATCTGAAAAAGAACGGCCAGCAGCTCGACCTGGAAATTGCGGCAGGGACGGGGATTCCGCTCCCCAAGGTGCGCCTTTCGCTGTCTGACCTGTCGGCGCGCGGCGAAATATCCCGCTGCAGCGTGACGCGCTACAACGACGGCAAGGCAATCGAAGGCATGCTCTGCCGCATTGCCGGAACCATCCCGCCCAAGACGCCGGGGCGCAAACCCGGAAGCTGAGGCAGGCGGTCTGAGCGCCGGCCGCGATTCAGCGGTCCTGCAGCAGCGCCGCCGGAACGCGACCCGGATAGAACCGGTCGAGCACCCCGGCGCTTGCGCCGGCGAGCGTATCCTGAAGATCGCGCTTTAGCTGCTCCGGGTCTTCGCTCTGAGCGGCATTTTCCCATAGCGCGTGCAGCGTCTCGCTGCAGCCGTCGATTTCGCGGATTACCTCCTCGCGCCAGAACAGCGGCACTTCCCCTTCCAGGTAGGGGCCGCGTCCGCGGCCGTAATGGGCGACTGCAAGATAGCGCAGGATGGCGGCGGCGGCCAGAGAGTCCAGCGACGGCGCACCCCAGCCTATGGCAGGCTCGCTGCTGCCGCGGATCATGTTGTAGCCGCGCGCGATCCCGGCCCCGCCCAAGGCGCCGAGTATGCCGCCGGCGAGCATCCCCGCGCCCAGCGTCAGTCCGCCGGCAGCGAGGTCGGCCGCAAGGCCGCTGAGCGCGCCCGACACGATGCCGCCCCAGGCCGCCGCCCGGCCCTCCTCTATGCGGTCTGCACCCTCGAAGCGCTCGCGTACGCGCTGCAGCACGATCGCGCTCGCGCTGCCCTCCAGCCCATGCAGCTCGATCAGCCGCTGCGTCGCCTCGCGCGTCTGCTGTTCCAGCCTGCTGGCGAGCGCATCGAGCGCGAGTTCGCGCGCGGCTTCGCCGGCATTGCCGCGCAGGCCGAGCGTCTTGAGCAGCCGCTGCGCCATCCCCGCCGAAGGCGCGGCAGCGACGGGCTCGCGATCGCGCGCCGCGCGCGCGATTTGCGCGGCGAGGATCGCCATGGCGGCATCAAAACGCGCGAGGCTGCGCGCCGTCCAGGCCGCAGCAAGCCGCGCGAAGGGTTCGCGCTTTTCCGCCACCAGCAGCTTTTCCACCGCGGCGAACAACACCCCTTCCTGCACCCAGCAGCGGGCGAACGCATCGAACGTCAGCACCTCGCGCACCACCGCGAGCGGAGCGAGGTGCGAACGCCAGCGTTCCTCCTCGGCGCGCTCCTGCACTGCGGGCCTGGGCGGCCCGAGCTGATTGAGCAGCAGCAGCACCGGCTTTCCGATCCAGCGCAATATCTGCATTTCCGCCGTGACATACGCTGCGTCGCGCGGATCCTCGGCGGCATTGGCGAGATAGAGCACGACATCGGCCGAGTCGCGCGCCGCGCGCATCGCCTGCTGGCTGCACCAGAACGGCCGGTCGCGGTAGCGGTCCCACAGTTCGCGCAGCATCCAGCCGACCGGGCTGTCTGCTGCCATCAGCCGCTTCACCAGCCGCGCCGAGTCGCCGAATCCCGGGGTATCCCACAGGCGCAGCGCGTCGCCCTGCGCCGTTTCGAGCAGCAGGTGCGACTCGGCAAGCTCGGTGACGTGCGGCTGATCGCGCACCTCGCCGATATCGCGCTCGAGCAGCGTGCGCGCCAGCGTCGTCTTGCCCGCGTTGGTGTGCGACACAATGCACAGGGCGATGGTGGCGGCGGCCATGGATCAGTTCCTGCCGGACGCGCGCGACAACTGCAGTTCGAACTCGCGCTCCACGACAGCCAGATCCGCCGACTCCAGGTCGGCGTACACCGCGCCGAGTCCGCGTGTGCCGGCAAGACCGTTCCATGCGCGCCGGCGTTCGGCGAGGCGTGCATCGCTGCCCGCCTGTCCTGCCAGGCGGCGGCGAAACGACGATTCGTCCACCAGCACAATGACCGGGCCCTCCGCGGCGGATTCGAGGCGGTCGAGAAACACGCCGTGGTTCTCCGTTTCCGGCGTCGATCCGAGATTGAACAGCGCGATGAGCAGATCCGTTCCCGCTGCGCCGTCCACGCCGCTCACAGTGCTGTCTTCTTCGCCATAGTCCGTGGTGCGGGAGAACTTCAGGTCTACGCGGTCGCCGAACAGATGTCGGGCGAGGCGCCGCAAGCCCTCGCTTGCCGCATCCGCCGGCGTATAGGCATAAGGCGCGACGCGCACGCGGGCCGGCACTTCGCGCCAGGCCGACAGCACCCGGCGGAAATACGGGTCGTCTAGCGCCAGCGGAAAATCCGCGGCGATACGGCGTTCGCGCCATGCGGCGATCGCCGCCAGGCCCAGGCGCGGCACCACCACCCACAACATGGCGGTTGCCGCGTACATATGTATCCAGCGCGCCGCGTTTTCACCCTCACCCGCGCTCCAGCGCAAGGCGGCAATCTCCGCCACGCCGGGAAACGGCACGCCGACCAGGCGCGCCACGGGTTGCAGGAAGAATGCCAGCAGCGAATGCACCGCGTTCGCGTCGAGAAATGTGCTGTCCCAGCCCGCGCGGTACTCCAACACCAGGCCGCGCAGGTACAGACCCGCGATCACGCCCAGTGCGAGCAGCGCAGCGGCGAGATGCAGCACGCGCGCCGCGCGCGCCGCCAGCAGCGGCGACGAACGCTGCGTCCAATCCAGCGCAAAGCGTCCGAATGCCGCAGCCAGCGGCCCCGCAGCGTCCGGGGAAAACCTGGCGCGAACGCCGAATATCTGCTCTTGCAACCAGCCCGCCCTGCGGCCGGTGCCGCGGACGAGCGTGCGCGCCACGCTTGCCGCCAGCATCAGGTATACGGCCAGATTCCAGAGCAAAAGGCCGAGCAGCGGAAAGGCGAGAATGTTGACGCGCTGCCGGTCGGCGATGTGCTCGGCGGCTGCGCCCAGGACAAGTGCGAGCAGCGGCAGCAGCACACCGATCCACGGCCACCAGCGCATCGCCTCGAACGCCCGCAGTGCTTTGGGATGGCGCTGCGCCAGCTTGTCGGTGAGCAACTCCGCGCGCCTGGCGAGGTAGGCCGCGGACGAGGGCCGCTCGGCCTGCTCTGCCGCCTGCCAGCGCGTCTGTTCGGCCGCGATGCGTTCGGCGTAGCCGCGATCTTCTGCGCTCAGAAGCTTGTGCCCGGAGTCGGTGGATTCGACTGCGCGGATGAATGATATCTTCTTTGCGCCGGCTTCATTCATGGTGTTCGACGTTGCCGCTTGAAGCAGACATGGGCAACGTAAGGTGCATCAGCCAGAAAGCGGCCCTGCTGTCAGCGCCAGTCGCCGGCATTGCCGCAGATGGGCCGCCATTCAGCCGGCCTCAGCCTTTCTTTCCACGCGCCCTGGATGCCGTCGCGGCACTTGCCTGCAGTCGCCGCCTGACTTCCGTCTTTCCCAGGCCGCGCACGGCGGCGAGCGCCGCCAGCTGCGCCCGGCGCGGTTTCGACGCTCCGTGTTCCCATTGGTAGATGGTATGCGCGGTGACACCGACCAGCGTCGCATAATCTGCGGCAGAAACGCCCAGGCGCCGGCGCTGCGACTTCACGCTTGCCGCCGAGAAGCGCGGCTTCCTGTCGCTTGCCTGCGCGAGCGGCGCAACGCTGGTCTGGCGCATCTGGCGCTGAAGCCGGGCAATTTCAAGCCCTGCCTTCGAATTCTGGCGTTTCAATTCGGCAATGTCCCGGCGAAACTGGGCGGAATTCCGCGCCAGGGATCTGGTCAGGCTGCGCGCCTCCCTGCGGGCGAGCCGCGCGATTTCGTGTTTGAGTGCTGCAAGCAAGTTCGGCATTTGAATGTGCGAATCCGGATGGAGAGATGCACAGATTAAGCGGCTTTGCGCGGCGGCGCAACGCCGGATTCACTGCCGGGGCGTGCGCTGCGCTGTGATAAAATTTTTCACGCCCAGTCCAATTCGCCGCTGCGCCCGGGGTCGAACATGAAAAAGCTCATCTGGTCACTGCTGCTGCTTGTTGCATTGGGTGCGCTCGCGATCTTCATCTACAACGCACGTCAACGGCAGGAACCGCCATTGCCCTCGGTCCCTGTCGTCACCCAGCCGGTGGCACCTGCCCTGCCGGTCGGCCCGCAGATCCGCTATCCGCTCGCGCCGCCGTCGCTGGACAAGCCGCTGCCCGCGCTCGACCTGAGCGATACCGCAGTGCGGAATGCGCTCGACGGGCTGTCGCTGGGCAAGACGCTCATCGGGCTGTTCCAGTTGCACGACTTCGTGCGCCGCGTCGTCGCCAGCGTAGACAATCTGCCGCGCGGCAAGGCCGCGGTGCGGCTGATGCCGGTGAAGCCGGCGGCGGGTCGATTCCTGGTCGATCGCGCCGGCGAAGGCTTCGAGATCGGCCAGTCGAATGCCGCGCGCTATGCCCCTTACGTGAAGCTGGCCGACACCATCGATGCGCACAAGCTGGTCGCGCTCTATATCCAACTGTATCCGCTGTTCCAGCAGGCGTACCGTGAACTCGGCTACCCGAAAGGCTATTTCAACGACCGGCTGGTCGAGGTGATCGATCATCTGCTCGCCGCTCCGGAACTCCAGGCGCCGATCCGGCTGGTGCAACCCAAGGTGTTTTACCAGTTCGCCGACCCGGAGCTGGAGGCGCGCTCGGCCGGGCAGAAGATCCTGATGCGCATAGGCGTTGAGAATGCGCGAAGGATCAAGGCAAAGCTGCGTGAGATACGCACCGAACTCACGCGGCAGGCGGCTCCGCAGAACAAGCAAGGCGCAGCTCAAGCCGCCAGCAGGATGCGCGCGTCGACTATGCCTACGCCGCGCGGATTGGCGAAAACCGGATTCAGGTCGAGTTCGGCGATTTCCGGGAATGCGGTGCACAGCGCCAATATGCCGAGCATCAGCCGCACCAGCAACAGCAGCATCCCGGTCACGGCGACTGCGATGTCCGTGTTCGAGGGTTCGCCCGGCCGGGTCGAGATATCGCGATAGAACAGAGTTTGGTTCGGAAACCGGCAACCAAGGCTGCGCGAAGCTTGCCGGAGATGCATGCTGCCGGAGCAGATCGCTACGAATAGAAGCTCCGCTACACGCGGACGATACAAGCTCTAAACGAAGCGTGCCAACCGGGAAGCGCATCATGTGCACCCCCCGCAATGTGCACGCGGACGAACGCGTGTGCGCGTTCCCCTTTACGCGCCAGGCTTCGCGCCGCGTTCAGCGGCGCGAAACGTCCGGCCCTATTTTTTGGCAGGCTCTGCCGGCTTGGCAGGCTCTGCCGGCTTGGCGGGCTCCGCTGCCTTAGCGGGCTCCGCTGCCTTGGCGGGCTCTGCCGGCTTCGCGTCTTTCGCCGGAGTCACTGGCGAAGTCTGCGCAATCTCGATCTTTGCTTTCGCTTTCATCGCATCGAAAAGCTTTTGCAGGTTCTGCTCCTGCATCTGCTGCTGCAACCTGGCCTTCACCTGCTCCAGCGGCACGGCTTCTTTTGCGCGCGTATCCTCCAGCAGGATCACGTGGTAGCCGAATTGCGACTTGACCGGCGTTTCGGTGAATTTGCCCTTGGCCAGCTTGGACACCGCCTCGCCGAACTCCGGCACCATGCCGCGCGGGTCGAACCAGCCCAGCTCGCCGCCCTTGACCTTCGAACCAGGGTCCTTGGACTTCGCCTTGGCCAGCGCCTCGAATGCTTTGGGATCCTTGTTCAGCTTGGCGATGATGTCCTTGGCCTCGGCTTCGCTATCGACCAGAATATGGCGTGCCTTGTATTCCGTGCCCGCCTCCTGGGCCTTGATCTTCTCGTACTCGGCCTTGATCGCATCGTCGCTGACGGGATTGTTCTTGATGTAATCCTGCACGAATGCGTCCACCAGCACCGATTGCTTGATCAGGTCCACCTGATCGGCTACTTCCGGCGCCTTGTCCAGCCCCTTCTTGATTGCTTCCTGGGAGATGATGAGTTGCATCGCCAGACGGTCGATGAACGCCTTGCGCGCCTCGGCTCCGACCTCCCGGCCGAGGCCCGAGCGCTGCTTCAGCATCATGTCGACCAGACGCTCGCTGATGGGAGCTCCGTTGACGGTGGCGGCCACGGCCTCTTTGGACTGCGCCGGTTCGTTGGAACTGCAGGCGACCAGGGTCAGCAATGAAGCAGCGCCGGCCAGCAGGATCGCAGGCTTGATGGACATGTTGGATTTTCCTAGTAAGTAAGTGGGGATCAGACCATGCCGGAAGCGGCGGCAACCTGCCATTTTACCAGTTTGCGCGCAGTATTTCCCCCGATTCGGCCGGCATTTCCCCATGCCGGACGGGCTCCTCAGCCGCCGCTGCCCTGGACCAACATGGCGCCGCGCTCTTTCCCCCGATTCGGCCGGCATTTCCCCATGCCGGACGGGCTCCTCAGCCGCCGCTGCCCTGGACCAACATGGCGCCGCGCTCGGCGATCATCAGCGTGGGGGAATTGGTGTTGCCCGAGGTGATCGCCGGCATGATCGACGCATCGATCACGCGCAGCCCTTCGATGCCGCGCACGCGCAATTGCGGATCGACTACCGCGTCCGGATCATCGGCGCGGCCCATTTTGCATGTCCCCACGGGATGAAAGATGGTCGTTCCGCTGTTGCCCGCGGCTTGCACCAACTGTT
This sequence comes from Betaproteobacteria bacterium, assembly GCA_012274205.1. Lineage (GTDB taxonomy): Bacteria > Pseudomonadota > Gammaproteobacteria > Burkholderiales > SG8-39 > 2-12-FULL-64-23. The sequence goes on along the minus strand of JAAOZY010000223.1, from coordinate 26,104 downwards.
CGTCGGTGGCAAAAGCCGGCCCCGGCAGGATCTCTTCCGGCGCGTATTTCTTCATGGTCTGCGTGCCGAGCACAACACGGCGCGCGAGCCGCAAGGACTGCACCGCGATCGCCTGATCCTGCGCCGCCGAAAGGTAATTGAGCATGATCGCCGGATGGGCGTGCGCATCTGGCGATTTGATGCGCACATGGCCGCGCGAAGCCGGGCGCAGATTGCATACGCTCGCGGTGAACGCCGGGAACGGATGCAGCGGGTCGCCGAATTTTTCCAGCGACAGCGGCTGCACGTGAAACTCCAGGTTCGGCGTGGGCTGCGCTGGATCGCTTTTGACAAACGCGCCCAGCTGGGACGGCGCCATGGTAAGCGGGCCAGTGCGGTGCAGCGCGTACTCCAGCGCCATTTTCGCCTTGCCCCACCAGGAATTGGCGAGCGTATTGAGCGTAAGCACGTTGCTCACGCGGAACGCCATGCGCAGCTGCAGGTGATCCTGCAGGTTCTCGCCCACAGGCAGCTCGTGCGCGAGCGCGATGCCGTGCTGCTGCAGCAGTGCGCCCGGCCCGATGCCGGAGAGCTGCAGGATCTGCGGGCTGCCGATCGCCCCCGCGGCGAGCAGCGTTTCCCTGCGCGCCGCGGCGAAGACCTGCTCGCCCCCCTGCAGGTACTCCACTCCCAGCGCGCGCCTGCCCTCCAGCCGCAGCTTCTTCACCTGGGCGCCGGTGACCACGCTCAGATTCGGCCGGTGCTGCGCCGGCCGCAGAAACGCTTTCGACGCATTCACGCGCACGCCGCGGCGCTGGTTGACTTCGAATTTGGAACTGCCCGAATTGTCGCCGCGGTTGAAATCCTCGACCTTGGCGATGCCGGTCTCAAGCGCCGCATCGCGAAATGCGTCGAGTATTTCCCAGGACAGGCGCTGGCGCTCCACGCGCCATTCGTGGCCATCGGATGCGTCCGCAGTGCGCCCGCCGTGGAACGCATCCGCGCCACGCCAGTGATCCTCCGATTTCATGAACACCGGCAGCACATTGCGCCAGGCCCAGGCGGAATCACCGGTGTGCCGCGCCCACTCGTCGTAGTCGCGCTCCTGCCCGCGCAGATAGAGCATGGCGTTGATCGAGGAACTGCCGCCGAGCACGCGCCCGCGCGCATACAGTATGGAACGTCCGTTGAGCCCCGGATCGGGCTCGGTCCTGTAGCACCAGTCGGTGCGCGGGTTGCCGATGCAGTAAAGATAGCCGACCGGGATGTGGATCCAGATCCAGTCGTCCTTGCCCCCCGCTTCCAGCAGCAGTACCGTGTTGCGCGGATCGGCGGACAGGCGGTTGGCGAGCAGACATCCTGCGGTACCGCCGCCCACGATGACGTAATCGAATGGCCCGGTGGTCTTCATCGTATCGCTCCCGATTCCGCCGGCGGCCGTGACCGGCGCGCAGCGTCCCTCAATCGCCCGCCGCGCCGGCTTGGCGTTTTGGCGGTATCCAGCCGTCTTTCCAGGTTTCCAGCGGCAGCACGAACGGCGGCTCGCCGTTGTCGAGAAACCAGGAATCGACCGCCCACTCGCGCCCGCTCGCGCGCTCCTCGATCACTGCGGTGGTGTGCGGCCAGCGGAACAGCAGCCAGCGCGTCGAGCGATCCCCCACATTGTGCCAGCGCAGCAGGCCGTATTTTTGCAGCATGGTCAAATAAATCGTGGTGTTGGTGGATTCGTCGATGCAATCCATCTGCCCGGTCTGTCCGAATCCCGCAAAGGTGCCGCCTTTGTCGTGGGCGGTACCGGTCATCGGGCCTGCGATGGACTCCAACAGCGCGATCGCGCGCCGGATCCGTTCGCGTTCAACTGCAGGCGTCGCAGCGGGCGGTGCAAATACGGCGCTTACCTGCTGCCATTGATCTTCGCTCAGCTTCACCCAGGCCAGACTGGCGCAGCCGTAGTCATAACAAATATTGAAATGCGCCGGATCCGGATCGGTAATGATGTCCGCGCGCACGAACACATCGGCACGGCCATTGAGCGCAATACCTGTCCCAGCAAGGAACACCAGGGCTTTTAGTATTTTGAACACGCGCGTCGCTGCAGCTCCCGGAACGTCCGCAATTTACCACCAATCGCCGGCCGCTTCCGCTCGCCCTGCCGATCCGCTCAGCGCCGCAGCGCCCGGGACCGTTGCACACTTGGCATTTCCACCGCCGCTGGAATAGACTCGCCCATGCTCCCCGCTGCAACACCTGCTGCACCGATATCGAACGCCGGCGCACCCGCGCGCGCTTGTGGCTAGCATGCGCCTGGGCATCGACCTGGGCGGCACCAAAATCGAAATCGTCGCCCTGGGCGAAGATGGCGCCGAGTTGCTGCGCCGCCGCGTGCCCACGCCGCGCGACGACTACCCGGCCACACTTGCCGCCATCGCCGGACTGGTCGGGCGTGCGGAACGCGAACTCGGGCGGCGCGGCTCGCTCGGCGTCGGCATACCCGGGGCCGAATCGCGCGCCAGCGGGCTGATCAAGAATGCCAACTCGACCTGGCTGATCGGCCGCCCGCTGAGACAGGATCTGCAGGCACTGCTGCAGCGCGAGGTACGGCTGGCCAACGACGCGAACTGTTTCGCGCTTTCCGAGGCTGCGGATGGCGCCGCGGAAGGCGCCGAGCTGGCGTTCGGCGTGATCCTCGGAACCGGCGTGGGCGGAGGCATCGTCGCGCACGACAAGCTGCTCGTCGGCGCCAATGCCATAGCGGGTGAATGGGGCCACAACCGGCTGCCAGGCGACGAGGCGCACTGGCCGCCCTGCTACTGCGGGCGCTGCGGCTGCGTCGAGACTTTTCTCAGCGGCCCCGGCATGCGCCATGACCACGTGCGCAACGGCGGCGAAAGCATGGAGCCGGCACAGATCGCGGCCCGCGCGGCCGCGGGCGATGCCGCCTGCGATGCGACGCTGCGCCGCTACGAAGCCCGGCTGGCGCGTGCCCTGGCTGCAGTCATCAATATCCTCGACCCGGACGCGATCGTGCTCGGCGGCGGCGTTTCGAACATCGACAGGCTTTACGCCAACGTGCCCGCGCTCTGGGCCGCGCACGTTTTTTCCGACAGCGTCGCCACCCCTTTGCTCAAGAGCCGCCACGGCGACGCTTCCGGGGTGCGCGGCGCGGCCTGGTTGTGGGATTGAACGGCGCGCGCCTGCGGCACGACATTGACTTTGCCTTGCCGCAAGACTACATTTTTGGCGTACCTGCAGTTCCGCCCAGGAAGCAGCGCGCATGCCCGACCGCAGCAATATCCGCATTCTGATCATCGACGACGACGCTGAGTACGCCGGCGTGCTGCGCCTGCACCTGGCCGCGGCCGGCTATGCGACCGAAGTGGCCGAGGACGCGGTCGAGGGCGGCAAGGCGCTGCTGGAGCGTCCGCCGTCGCTGGTCCTGTGCGATATCGGCATGCCCTATCTGAACGGCCTGGAGTTCATATCGCTGATGCAAAGCGATGCGCACTCAGCGACTATCCCGGTGGTTTTCATCTCCGGACGCAGCGACGCCAGCCTCATGGCCAGGGCGGCGGAGCTCGGCGCTGCCGATTTTCTCGCCAAACCTGTCACGCGCGAACTGCTGCTGCAGACGGTGGAAGCATGCCTGCGTGCCGGCGGGCGCAAGGCCGCGCTGCCGAATTACGGCTTTCCGCCCGTGGTTTGATCATCCGCAGACTATGTCGCCTTATCGCGCGCAGCAAGCGCATCCCGGCCGCGGCAGCGTAGACTAGGCGAACGCATCCGGTTACGCTGCGCATACCCGCAGCAGCTTCATTGCCGCTGCGGAATCCAGGACCCCGGCGATACACTTGCGGAATACTGCTCATGTTCAAGAACATCCTGCTGCCAACCGACGGCTCCGGCTCTTCCAACAAGGCGGTGGCGACGGCGGCGAGCCTGGCGCATTCGCTGGGGGCAAGGCTGCTGCTGCTGCATGTCCGCTCACCGATTGAAATTCCGCACCACGTCGAGGGCGGTGCGGCGAGCAACCTGGGCGGAAAAGTGTTGCTGCAGGAAATCGAGGACGAGGAGCGCGGTCTGCTGGACGCGGCGGCGGAAATCGCCGCAGGCGAAGGTACCAAGGCGGAGACCGCCTTCGTCGCCGATTTCTCGACGTTCGAGGCGATCATCCGCACCGCCGCGGAACAGCGCTGCGATCTGATCGTGATGGCTTCGCACGGGCGGCGCGGCATTTCCGGTTTGCTGCTCGGCAGCGAAACGCAGAAAGTGCTGGCCCACTCGACGATTCCGGTCCTGATCGTCAGGTGAGGGGCTGCGCCGGCGCTAGCGCTTGCGCGCGAGCGCGCCGATGAGCGCCGACATGCCGGAGTGCCCCTTGCCCTCGTCGACGTGTTCGTCGTAGCAGCGCAGCTCCAGGAGGTCCATGTCCTGCAGCAGCCCGCGCACCAATTCCTCGGTATACAGGTGATCGTGTTCCGGCGGGCCGCCGGTGCCGTATTGCAGTTGCTCGGTGCGATAGCCCTGAAGGATCAGCATTCCGCCCGGCTTCAGCGTCTGCGCGATCAGCGGGAACAGCTTCGCGCGAACTTCCGGCGAGGCGAACTGGATGAAAATTGCGGCGACCAGGTCGTACGCCGCGGGCTCCCACGGCCAGGCGAAGGTTTCGCATACATTGAAGCCGACACGCACGCCGCGGCTCAGCGCAAGCCGCTCCGCCTTGGCCACCGCAGTAGGTGAAAAATCGAACGCATCCACGCGCAGGCCCTGCTGCGCGAGCCAGACGCTGTTGCGGCCCTCGCCATCGGCGATCGACAGCGCGCGGCTGCCCTTCGCGAGCAAGCCGGCTTTCGACGCCAGGTAAGCGTTCGGACGTTCTCCGAACAGATATTCGCCCACGCTGAATCGCGATTCCCAGCGTATCAGCGCTTGTTCGAGCGAACGCGGCACGGCTCGGTCGCTGTGTTGTTCTGCCATCGGTGAAACTCCTGTCGGACGGAAACTCCTGCGGCCCACGCAGCGCGCTATTGTAGAGGATCGGGCCGTCTCGCCCAAGCTGCGCTAACGTGCTTGCGGCCCGGCGCCAATAAAGCGATGATGCCGGCGTCGTGTACCGGACAGCTCGGCCCGGAAATTGCTTTTCGCGGCGCTCAATTTGTGATCAGTCCCAATTATTTGACGGTTCTTTCGAAGCAGGTGAACTTCGATTGCGTAACAATCCACAGGCTTATCCACAGAATCTGTGGGTAAAAATTCTTGCGCCGCAGGTCTTGCCAGGCGGCGCTCGGGAGAACAGCATGAATCTGTCGGAAGCGTTGCTGCACGCACTCAAGGCGCATGGCGCGCGCGAAATTTTCGGCATTCCCGGGGATTACGCGCTGCCGTTCTTCAAAGTCATCGAAGAGAGCGCCATCCTGCCGCTGTATACACTAAGCCATGAGCCGGCGGTCGGCTTCGCCGCCGACGCAGCCGCGCGCATCCACTCGGCGCTCGGGGTGGCGGTCGTTACCTATGGTGCAGGCGCGCTCAATATGGTCAATCCGGTTGCCGCCGCCTTTGCCGAAAAGTCACCGGTGGTAGTGGTGTCCGGGGCACCGGGCAAAGGCGAGGCGCAGCGCGGTCTGCTGCTGCATCATCAGGCCAAGTCGCTCGACTCGCAGCTGCGCATCTTCGAGGAGATCACCTGCGCACAGACCTGCCTTACCGATGCGCGCAGCGCGCCCGCCGAAATCGCGCGCGTGCTGCGCGCCTGCCTCAGCAATTCGCAGCCGGTGTACATCGAATTGCCGCGCGACATGGTGACCCTGCCCTGCGAGGCGGTGGCTGCGGCGCCCGAGCCCGCGTTCGACCCCGAGGCATTGGCCGCATGTGCCGATGAAATTCTGGCGCGTCTGCGCGCGGCGCGTTCGCCGGTGCTCATGATTGGCGTCGAAGTGCGCCGCTTCGGGCTGGAGCAGCGGGTGGCCGAACTTGCGCGCCGCCTGGGGCTGCCGGTGGTCACCAGCCTGCTTGGCCGCGGACTGCTGGCCAATACCGACGCGCCGCTGCTTGGCACCTACATCGGCGTAGCCGGACTGCCCGCGATCACCGAACTGGTGGAGAAGTCCGACGCGCTGTTTCTGCTCGGTGTGATCGTCTCCGACACCAATCTTGGCGTATCGGCCATGCACATCGACCTGCGCATGTCGATCCAGGCGCTGAACCGGCAGGTATGCATCGGCCATCACGTCTATCCGGAAATCCCGCTCGGCCCCTTGGTCGATGCCCTGCTCGCGCGCCTTCCGGCCACGCGCGCCGCTGCCGCGCCGCACCCTGCGCCGGCGAGCTACCCGCGCCGGCTGCCGGCGGACGCCGCGCCGATTACGCCGCTGGACATCGCGACCGCGATCAATGACCTGATGGACGCACACGGCAAAATGCCGATTGCAACCGATATCGGCGACTGCATGTTCCTGGCGATGGACGTCGAGCATACTGCGCTGGTGGCGCCGGGCTATTACGCGACCATGGGCTTCGGCGTGCCTGCCGGCCTGGGGCTGCAGGCGGCGACCGGCCAGCGCCCGCTGATCATCGTCGGCGACGGCGCGTTCCAGATGACCGGCTGGGAACTGGGAAATTGCCTGCGCTACGGTTGGGACCCGATCGTGCTGCTGATCAACAACGCAAGCTGGGAAATGCTGCGCGCGTTCCAGCCGGAATCCAAATTCAACGACCTCGCAGACTGGCACTTCGCCGAAGCGGCAAATGCACTGGGCGGCGAAGGCGTGCGCGTGCACACCCGCGGCGAACTGGTACAAGCGCTGAACGAAGCGCAGCGCCGGCGTGGAAAATTCCAGCTGATCGAGGCCATGGTCGCGCGCGGCGCGAAGTCCCCGACGCTGACGCGTTTCGTCGAAGGGGTCAAGAGCAAGCGCGCCTAGAGTTCAAAATGATGGGATAACTCCCCTCATACTCCCCTATAGTGGGCGTTGCAAAAAATTTCAATTCGCAACGTATTCCGAGGCTGCTTTCAAGCGCTGCAGAACGCATCCGGCAAGCCCCGGCGCCAGCGCAATTTCGCCGGCCGCAGGAGCTGCCCTATTTGGCCGGGTGCGCTTTCAGCCAGTCGTCGGCGCGCCGCTTCGCCTCGGCGATCTGCTCCGGGCTCATCAGGCGTTCAACCAGCAAGCGGCTGCGCCGCGCCCGCTCTTCGCCGTTGCTTGCGGCGACAGCCCACCACTTGTGCGCTTCCACATAATCCATCGGCACGCCTTCCTGCCCCGCTTCGTAGATCCGGCCGAGGTCGTACTGCGCGCGCGCGTCGCCTTTCTCCGCCGCCTTCTGATACCAATAGACCGCCTGCTTGTAGTCGCGCGCAACGCCCTGTCCGGTTTCGTGCATCAGACCCAGCGAGGATTGCGCCCAGGTGTGCCCCTGTTCGCCGGCCTTGCTGAACCAGCTTGCGGCCTCGCCGTAGTCCTGCGCCACGCCCTGCCCGGTCTGGTACATGCGGCCGAGGTTGAATTGCGCTTCCACCATCCCCTGCTCCGCTGCCTTGCGGTACCAGTACACGGCCTGGCCATTGTCCTGCGCCAAGCCCTGTCCTTTTTCGTAGAGGAAGCCGAGATTGGTCTGCGCCGCGGCGTTTCCGCGCTGTGCCGCCTGCCGGTACCAGTCCGCCGCCTTGCGATAGTCCACCGGCGTGCCCTGGCCCTTTTCGTTGACAAAGCCGAGGGTGAACTGAGCGACGGCATCCCCCTGCGCTGCCGCCTTCTGCCAGTATTCGATCGCCTTTGCGTAGTCTTTGGCCTTGTACGCCTTCACGCCCTCGTCGAAATCGCCTGCCAGTGCGCAAGCCGTGCACAACAATCCAACAGCGATCCCTGCCGCCATCAACACCCGCATTTCGCGCTCCTCCGCTTACTGCAGCAAACCATCATAGTCCCACATCAGGGCGCCGCGCTGCTGCCGGTCCATTGTGCAGGCATTCCCGCGGCCGCGCTGAGCATCCCCAGCGAACCGGCTTCGTAACCGTCGACGGCGAATACCATGGTCTCATCGCCCGACTGCAGCCCGGCGATGTAGAGCAAGGGCAGAAAATGCTCGGGCGTGGGCACCGACAGGCGCGCATCCTCGCCGATGCCATCGAAATCGATCAGCGTCCGATGCTCGCCCGAAGCGAGTGCCGCGCGCATGCGTTCATTGAAACGCCGCGCCCAGACGTAGGGCGGCGCGCCTTCGACGCGCTGCATCAGCATCAGATTGTGCACCACATTGCCGCTGCCGATGACGAGCACGCCCTCCTCGCGCAGCGCCGCCAGGCGCTGACCGAGTTCGTAGTGAAAGTCCGGGGGCTTGGTCGCATCCATGCTCAGCTGCACCACCGGCACGTCCGCATGCGGAAACGCGTGCACCAGCACTGACCAGGTGCCGTGGTCCAGGCCCCAGGATTGATCCATGGCGACCGGCAGCGGCGCGAGCAGCTCGCGCACGCGCGCCGCCAGCGCCGGATCGCCGGGCGCAGGGTATTGCTGGTCGAACAGCGCCTGCGGGAAACCGCCGAAGTCGTGGATCGTCCGTGGCTGCGCCATCGCCGTCACCGCGCTGCCGCGCGTGTACCAATGCGCGGAAATCGAGAGGATCGCCTTCGGCCTGGGCACGGCTGCGCCCATGGCATGCCAGGCCTCGGTGTATTTGTTGTGCGCGAGCGTGTTCATGGGACTGCCATGACCGAAGAACAGAATCGGCATGCGTAAGGGCTTGGTGCTGCTCATGGTGTGCTCCCGTCGACGATAGTGGCCGCTGCCGCGCGGCGTTCCTGCGCGCGTCCGAGCGCAAGGGCCAGTGCGAACCAGACGCCGGCCAGCGGCACCGCGGCCAATGATAGCGTCGACAGCTCCAGCCCGGCGCCGCGCATCAGCGCGAACAGCCAGCCACTGGCCGCATCCGCCCCGCGAAACACGACGATGTCGATCACGTTCTTGGCCTTGTATTTCTCCTCGCGCTGCAACACTGTAAACAACACCTCCCGCGCCGGATTCGACAAGGCGAAATTTGCGGTGCGCTGGATCGCCTGGAAAGCGACCACCACCAGCAGCATCGGCGCGACGGCCAGCAGCAGAAAACCCAGCACAAATACCAGCGGCAGCGCCGCGGCTGCACGTCCGACGCCGAAACGGCCGATCAGCTTTCCGGTCGCCAGCAACTGAACGATGAGGGTCAGGATGCCGATCGCCAGGTCGATGCTGGCGAATATCCGGGTGCGCACCGCCGGATCGTCGGAGGCTGCGGCGACGATGTTCGCCTGCTGGAAATAAAGGAAGGTGCCTGCAAGCGACAGCAGCGCGACCCACAGCGCGATGCCCGCCAGATACGGCGAGCGCAGCACCATCGCGATGCCCGTGAGCCAGCCCCCGCCGAGGCCGGCCGAGCCCGGCGGTGCTGCTGTCGTATCTGCGTGCGGGGCGCCGACCGCAGCGGCCGGCGGCGCTGCTGTTTCCAGCCGCCGCGCACACAGCACCGCGAGTTCCAGCAACAGGGCCGCGACGATAAGCAGATTGACCGGACCCAGCGGAAGCGCGAGTCCCACAGCCAGCAGCGGGCCCAGCAGCGCCCCGGCGGAGCCGCCGGCCGCAATGAACCCGAACAGGCGCTTGCCCTGCTCGCTCGCGAACAGATCCGCCATGTAGGACCAAAATACCGAAACCGCGAACAGATTGAACACGCTGATCCAGACAAAGAACACCCGCGCAACCTGAACCTTGCCCAGGTCGAAGCTCAGCAGCAGCCAGAATACGGCAATATTGGCGACGAAGAAATGGTAGACCAGCGGAATGAAGCGCCTGCGCGGCAGCCGCGCGACTAGGGCACCATATGCCGGCACGGCGGCGAGCATGACGGCGAAAGTCGCAGTGAACAGCCAATGCAGATTGCGCACACCGCCGGCGATGCCCATTTCATCGCGCAGCGGCCGCAGCACATAGTAGCCCGCAAGCAGGAAAAAGAAATACGCGAACGACCAGCCGAGCGCGCGCCCTTCGCCCGGCCGCAATGCAAGCAGCTGCCGCAGCCAAGGATAGTCGAGCGACTGCTTCACCCCGCAGCCATGCGCCGGAACACGTCCACGGTCTGAAGCCGACGGCCGCTAGGAAGCGAGACCGAGTACGCGGCGCACTTCCGCCGCGGTCAGCGCCCTGCCGAATATGGGCGTGCCGGCATCGAAATCCTTCGCCCGCGCAAGCCCCCCTGCCACCACCGCCTCGAACCCGGCATCCTCTACCAGGCGAACAGCGAGTTGCAGCGCCTGCGGATCATCCGCAGCCACGGGGATGCCGAGCTTATCTCCGGCACGATGCGCTTCGCTTTTCATGCTCGTGTAGCCGACGCAATTGAAGGCGCGCACCAGGCGCGCGCCGGGCAGAAACTGCGGCGAGGCTATGCCGGTGCCTTTGGCCCGCGCCTCCAGCGCCATCTCGCCGTCGCGCGCCGGGATCGGGTTACAGGCATCGAGCACGATCTTGCCCTGGAGCAGATCTCCCAACTCGCGCCCGACCTGCGGCAATGCAGCGTACGGGACGGCGATGAACAGCGCCTCGCCAAACGCGCCCGCTTGTTTCGTCGTTCCCGCGCGCGCGCCGCCCCCGAGGCGCGCCGCCAGCGCCTGATCATGCTCGAGATCGAGCGAAGAGAACATCACTTCATGCCCGGATTTCACCCAAAGTTCGCCGACCGTCCCGCCTACGCGGCCGGAGCCGATGACGCCGATTTTGATTTTTCCGGAGGCAGAACCCGCGGCACGCGCCGACCTTCCCAAAGCGAGGCCGGCAGCGGCAAGCATGGCGGCGCCGAAAAAACGGCGCCGATCGGGCATCGATTCAAGTTTCGCTTTCATCGAAGATCTCCTTGGACTGGCCATACGCAAGAGCTTAGCTACCGACGGCGCCGAAAGTCGAACGCCCTTGTCTGTCGGCGTCCCTGTCCATGCGCCCGGCGCTATTGTAGGAGATAAGCGCAAACTTCTCCCGCTCCCGCCCGGCCACCCAAGGCACAGTGAATTTTTGTTATAATTCAATGCACTCATCCGAGCTTTTCCGGCCGAGTTCGCATTGATCCCGGAAAACCTGCAAGCGGAAACCCCCGTTCAGTCCGAAATGGATTCAGAGCTTCCTCTGGCTGACGGGATGCACATGAGGGCGTCTCCCGCTTGTTCCGACCCGCCCTCGCCGAAAAGGAATCTGCATATGAACGTAATTTGGCGCTTTTACATGGATAGCGGCAGCCGCTGGAACTGGCAGCAGATCGGGGCTGGCCAGGCCGTGGTGGCGGAATCGTCCAAGGGCTACGCGAATTACGAAGCCTGTCTGGCCAACGCCAAAGACCGGGGCTACGTGTATCTGCCGGCGCAGAGCAAACAGGCGCCCGGGCGCTAGGCGAAGATGAGCCGATTCGGTTTTGGCAAGTCGGTGGCGCTGAGCTTCGATCAGGCGCTGGCCAGGATCATTGCGGAACTGCATAAAGAGGGCTTTGGCGTGCTGACCGAAATCGACGTCGCGGTCACGATGAAAAAGAAGCTGGATCACAATATCCCGCCCTACCGCATTCTCGGCGCCTGCAATCCCGTTTTCGCCAAACGCGCGATCACGGCCGAACCCGGCATCGGCTTGCTGCTGCCCTGCAACGTTGTGGTGCGCCAGGATGACGCCGGCACAGTACTGGTGGAATTCCTCGACCCGGGAATGATGGGCCAGATGACCGACAATGCCGAGCTCGCCCGGATAGGCGCCGAAGTGCGCGAGAAACTGCAGAAGGTGATGCGCGCCCTCTGAGCGCTTGCAGCGCACAGTGCGTGCGAGCTCGCTCTGTTCGCGGCGGTTCGCTGTCGGCGCCCTGCGTTGCGTTCGCTGATCGGAGCGCTGGGAAAGATATTGGGGTGGCTGATGGGACTCGAACCCACGACAACCGGAATCACAATCCGGGACTCTACCAGCTGAGCTACAGCCACCATCGAACGACTCTGGCGTGCCCGGCGGGAATCGAACCCACAACCCCCAGCTTAGAAGGCTGGTGCTCTATCCGATTGAGCTACGGGCACTCCCATCGGCGGGTCACGCGAATACACTACCGCATCGGGTGTAGCAGCGTGCAAATTACTGGTCGGGGTGGAGAGATTTGAACTCCCGACATCCTGGTCCCAAACCAGGCGCGCTACCAGGCTGCGCTACACCCCGGGCGGACGCGTATGATACTCTGGCCGTGATGCGCCGGTCAACGCAGAATACAGTGGCGCGGGCCGGTAAAAGGTAATAAACTTGCCCGCCGCTGGAAATTCTGATATTAAAGCGCCTTCGTTTTTTGAACTGAGAGTGGTTGGACATGCCTGCAGAACAAGCGTTGCACCCCAAGACCTTTCACCCCTACGTCCCGAAAAAGGGCGAGGAGTACATGAACAAGAAGCAGCTTGCGCACTTCCGCGGCATCCTGGAAGCGCTGAAGGTCGAGTTGTCGCAGGATATCGATCGCACGGTGCATACCATGCAGGACGAGGCCACGGTGTTTGCCGACCCCAACGACCGCGCCAGCCAGGAGTCCGACATGGCGCTCGAGCTGCGCAACCGCGACCGCGAGCGCAAGCTGATCAAGAAGATCGAGGAAACCATCGCCAAGATCGAAAGCCAGGACTATGGCTATTGCGAGAGCTGCGGGGTCGAAATCGGCCTGAAGCGCCTGGAAGCGCGCCCCACCGCGACCCTGTGCATAGACTGCAAGACCCTCGACGAACTGCGGGAGAAGCAGCTGGCCAAGTAGGCCGGCTGTTTCTTGGTGAAGGCTAAGCTTGCCGCACAGCGGCAAGTTACGTCGGAACTAAAAGCGAAAGACGGCGGCTCGATGCCGCCGTTTTTTTTGTGGTCGAAACCGGTCTCTGCGTACGGCAACCGACCCAAGTAAAAAAGGACGCCCAGGCGTCCTTTTTTATTTCGGGCAGGTCTGTTATCAGCTCGGCTGCGCCGCCCCCGGATGCTGCGCTTCCGCCTCCACCGCCTTCATAGACAGGCGCAACCTGCCCTTGTCGTCGGCTTCGAGCACCTTGACCTTCACGACCTGCCCTTCCTTGAGGTGCTCGGCTACGGTGGCTACGCGCTGCTGGCTGATCTGCGAGATGTGCAGCAGCCCATCCTTGCCCGGCAGCACGCTCACGATCGCGCCGAAGTCGAGCAGCTTGAGCACCGTGCCCTCGTAGACCTTGCCCACTTCCACGTCCGCGGTAATCGCCTCGATGCGCTTCCTCGCCAGTTCTCCGCCTTCGGAGCTGATGCAGGCGATGCTGACCGTGCCGTCGTCCTCGATGTCGATCGTCGTTCCGGTTTCTTCGGTCAGCGCGCGGATGACCGCACCGCCTTTGCCGATCACGTCGCGGATCTTGTCCGGATTGATCTTGATCTTGATGATGCGCGGCGCAAAGGTGGAGATATCCGAGCGCGACGAAGGCAGAATCGCCATCATCTTCTCCAGGATATGCATGCGCCCTTCGCGCGCCTGCGACAGAGCCACTTGCATGATTTCCTTGGTGATGCCCTCGATCTTGATGTCCATCTGCAGCGCCGTGACGCCGTTATCGGTGCCCGCGACCTTGAAATCCATGTCGCCGAGATGGTCCTCGTCGCCGAGGATGTCGGTAAGCACGGCAAAGCGGTTGCCTTCCTTGATCAGCCCCATGGCGATGCCGGCCACGTGCGCCTTCATCGGCACACCCGCGTCCATCAGCGCGAGGCTGCCGCCGCACACCGAAGCCATCGAGCTCGAGCCGTTCGATTCGGTAATCTCCGACACCACGCGCATGCTGTAGCCGAATTCCTCCACCGAGGGCAACACCGCCAGCAGCGCGCGCTTGGCCAGGCGGCCGTGGCCGATCTCGCGCCGCTTGGGTGAACCGACGCGTCCCGTCTCTCCGGTCGCGTACGGCGGGAAATTGTAATGCAGCATGAAGCGCTCCTTGTACTCGCCCATGAGCGCATCGATGATCTGCGAGTCGCGCGCGGTACCCAGGGTCGCTACGACGATGCCCTGCGTCTCGCCGCGCGTGAACAGCGCCGAACCGTGGGTGCGCGGCAGCACGCCGAGGCGGATATCGATCGGGCGCACGGTGCGCGTGTCGCGCCCGTCGATGCGCGGCTCGCCGTCGAGGATCTGGTTACGCACGATTTTCGATTCCAGCGCGAAGCAGATCTCCTTCGCCGCATTCGCATCCGGCCCGCCTTCGGCGCCGACGCCGATTTCCGCGAACACGCGCTTCCAGATGGCATCGATGGCGTGCGAGCGCGCCTGCTTTTCCTTGACCTGAAACGCCGCGCGCAATTCCGATTCAGCCAGCGCCGCGACGCGCGTAACGAGGGTTTCGTCCTTGACCGGCGGCTGCCAGTCCCACATCGGCTTGCCGGCGGCGTCGGCGAGTTCATTGATGGCCGCAATTGCGGCCTGCATCTGCTGGTGGCCAAACATGACCGATCCGAGCATGACTTCTTCCGACAATTCCTGCGCTTCGGATTCCACCATGAGCACGGCGTGTTCGGTGCCGGCAACGACCAGGTTCAGCTTCGAATCCTTCAGCTGGGTGGCGGTCGGATTGAGTATGTACTGGCCGTTCGCATAGCCTACGCGCGCGGCGCCGATCGGGCCGTTGAAGGGGATGCCGGACAGGACCAGCGCGGCCGATACGCCGATCAGCGCGGCGATGTCGGGATCGACCTCCGGATTGACCGACATGACGGTCGCCACGACCTGCACTTCATTGTAGAAGCCATCCGGGAACAGGGGACGGATCGGGCGGTCGATCAGGCGCGAGGTGAGAATTTCCTTCTCGGAAGGGCGGCCTTCGCGCTTGAAGAAGCCGCCCGGAATCTTGCCCGCGGCATAGGTCTTCTCGATGTAGTCGACGGTGAGCGGGAAGAAATCCTGCCCGGATTTGGCGTGCTTGGAACCCACCACGGTGCACAGCACCACGGTGTCGTCCATATTGACCATCACGGCACCGCCGGCCTGGCGCGCGATCTCGCCGGTTTCCAGCGTGACCTGATGGGCGCCGTAAGTGAAACTTTTTTTGATCGGGTTCAAGGTAGTGTCCTTTGCAAATGACGCACAGCGCGGCTGCGGTCAGATCGGAGAAGGGGCCGCGTCCCGGACAGGGAATGAGCCCGCGTAAAAAGCAAAACGCCCGTCGCGTTGGCGACGGGCGTCGATGTTACTTGCGCAGACCGAGGCGCTCGATCAGGTTGCGGTAGCCATCCGCGTTCTTGCGCTTGAGGTAGTCCAGCAGCTTGCGCCGCTGGCTCACCATTCTGAGCAGGCCCCGGCGGGAGTGGTGGTCTTTGATGTGTGTCTTGAAATGGCCGGTGAGTTCGTTGATGCGTGTCGTCAGCAGTGCAACCTGCACTTCCGGCGAGCCGGTATCACCCTTGGCACGCTGGTAATCGTTCATGATTTGCGCTTTGTGCGCGGTGGTGAATGACATTCTGATACGCTCCTGGTCGCTTGGTCTTTGTCGCTGCAGCAAAGGCGCGGATTTTACACTAAAAACGAGTGGTTTTTCAAGGGTTTTCCGCTATTTTTTACCCGCAGGCAGGTAGTGCTGGCCGGCAATCACGCGCCTGGGGCGGATGAGGCCGTCAGAATCCACCTCGCCCACGCCGAGCAAGCCGCCGCCGGCCGCGCATACGCGCACACGCGCCTCGGGCGGTCCGTTCCAGGCCACTGCCTGGCCCTGCAGGAAGCGCGCCTGCAGCTCCGGCGCCAGGCGCACTTCGGGCAGGTTCTGCAGCAGCGCGTCCAGCGGCAGCAGCAGGGCATCGCGCCCGGACAAGGGCAGGGCTTCCAGTTGCTCCAGGGTATGGGCGCAATCGAGCCCGAAGCGGCCCGCGGCGGTACGCCGCAATGCTGCCAGATGGGCGCCGCAGCCGAGCATTTCGCCCAGGTCGTGCGCGATCGAGCGGATATAGGTGCCCTTGCTGCAGCACACCGTTAGCGCCAGGCGCTCGCCCTCGAACCACTGCAGCTCGAGTGCATGGATGCTCACCGGGCGCGGTACCTGCTCAATGTTTATGCCGGCGCGCGCATAGGCATACATCGGCTTGCCCGCATGCTTGAGCGCGGAATAGAGAGGCGGCGTCTGCAGTATGTCGCCGCGGAAATTCGCCAGCGCCGCCGCAATCTGGTCCGCGCTCACCTTCACCGCGCGCGTAGCGATCACCTCGCCTTCCGCGTCCGCGGTGGCGGTGCTGATGCCGAGCCTGAGCTCCGCGACGTAAGTCTTGTCCGCGTCGAGCAGGTCGGAGGAAAATTTGGTGGCCTCGCCGAAAAGCACCGGCAGCAGCCCGGTGGCAAGCGGGTCCAGCGTGCCGGCGTGTCCGGCCTTGGCTGCCTGATACAGGCGCTTCGCCTGCTGCAGCGCGGCGTTGGAGCTCGCGCCGCGCGCCTTGTCCAGCATCAGCACGCCGCTCACGGGCCGCTTGATTCGACGGCCTTGCACTAGTCCCGCGGTTCCTTGCTGTCGGCCACGGCCGCATCGATCAGGCGCGACAACTCGAAGCCGCGCTCGACCGAGCTGTCGTAGACGAAATGCAGCTGCGGTATGGAGTGCAGCTTGATGCGGCGCGCAATCTGGCTGCGCAGGAAGCCGCTGGCCTGCTTCAGGCCGGTTTCGGTGTCGGCGCGCTGCTCGGCGCTGCCCATCAGCGTGTAGAACACCTTGGCATGGGAATAGTCGGTCGTCACTTCGACGCCGGTCAACGTGATCATGGCGACGCGCGGATCTTTGAGCTCGGTGCGTATGATCTCGGCCAGTTCGCGCTGGATTTGATCGGCGACGCGCAGGCTGCGGGCAGGACCTTTAGTGGGCATGGGACAGGCTTATGCGCCGGGGCGGCAACTTGGGTTCCGGCGCGCCGCAAGGCAGGCGGAAGCCCCGCCTCAGAGCGTCCTCGCGACTTCCAGCACCTCGTACGCCTCGAGCTGGTCGCCTTCCTTGATGTCGTTGAAGTTTTTCAGCGACAAGCCGCATTCGAAACCCGCCTTGACTTCGCGCACGTCGTCCTTGAAGCGCTTGAGGGTATCGAGTTCGCCGTCGAACAGCACGACGTGGTCGCGCAGCAGGCGCACACGCGCGCCGCGCTTGATCAGGCCTTCGAGCACCATGCAGCCGGCGACGGTACCGACCTTGGAGATCTTGTAGATCTGGCGAATCTCCACCAGACCGAGGATGCTTTCCTTCTTCTCCGGCGCGAGCATGCCGGTAAGGGCTGCCTTCACCTCGTCGACCGCGTCATAGATGATGTTGTAGTAGCGAATGTCGATACCCTGCGATTCGGCCAGCCTTCTGGCGGCGACATCGGCGCGGGTATTGAAGCCGATGATCACCGATTTCGAGGCGAGCGCAAGATTGACGTCGGATTCGCTGATGGCGCCGACGCCGCTGTGCACAACGGTCACTTTGACTTCTTCGTTGGACAGACGCGACAGCGCATGCGCCAGCGCTTCGCGCGAGCCCTGCACGTCGGCCTTGATCAGCAGCGCCAGGCTCTTTACCCCGCCCTCGCCCATCTGTTCGAACATGTTTTCGAGTTTTGCCGCCTGCTGCTTGGCCAGCTTGACCTCGCGGAATTTGCCCTGACGGAACAGCGCGATCTCGCGCGCTTTGCGCTCGTCGGCGAGGGCGACCGCCTCTTCGCCTGCCAGCGGTACGTCGGACAGGCCCTGGATCTCCACCGGAATGGAAGGACCCGCCTGATCCACCGGCTGGCCGGTTTCGTCCAGCATGGCGCGCACCCGACCGAACACCGAGCCGGCAAGCAGCACGTCGCCGCGGCGCAGCGTGCCCGACTGCACCAGGATGGTTGCCACCGGACCCTTGCCCCGGTCCAGCCGCGCTTCGATCACCAGGCCCTTTGCCGGCGCTTCCACCGGCGCCTTTAGCTCCAGCACCTCAGCCTGCAGCAGCACCTGCTCGAGCAGGGCGTCTATGCCGACACCGGTTTTCGCCGACACCGGCACGAACGGCGACTCGCCGCCGTACTCCTCCGGCACCACGCCCTGCGCCACCAATTCCTGCTTGACGCGGTCCGGATTGGCATCGGGCTTGTCGATCTTGTTGATCGCCACCACCAGCGGCACATTGGCCGCCTTGGCGTG
Organism: Betaproteobacteria bacterium; assembly: GCA_012274205.1. Classification (GTDB taxonomy): domain Bacteria; phylum Pseudomonadota; class Gammaproteobacteria; order Burkholderiales; family SG8-39; genus 2-12-FULL-64-23. Next base: position 7,972 of record JAAOZY010000223.1, on the reverse strand, counting down.
CGCAATCGCCTCTATGGTCTGTGGCATGACACCGTCGTCGGCCGCGACCACCAGAATGACGATGTCGGTGGCTTTCGCGCCGCGCGCGCGCATCGCGGTGAAGGCCTCATGGCCCGGTGTATCGAGGAAGGTCACCATGCCACGCGGCGTCTGCACGTGGTAGGCGCCGATGTGCTGGGTGATGCCGCCGGCCTCGCCCGAGGCGACGCGCGTGCGGCGGATGTAGTCCAGCAGCGAAGTCTTGCCGTGGTCGACGTGGCCCATTACCGTCACCACCGGCGCACGCGCGTGCAGCTCGTGCGCCGCCTCATGCCCCTCCGGCTGCTCGGTGAGGAAGGTGTCGGGCTCGTCCAGACTGGCGGCCTTGGCGATGTGCCCCATGTCCTCGACCACGATCATGGCGGTTTCCTGGTCCAGCACCTGGTTGATAGTGACCATGCTGCCCAGCTTCATCAGCGTCTTGATCACCGCCGCCGCCTTCACCGACATCTTGTGCGCGAGGTCGGCGACGGTGATGGTCTCGGGCACCATGACTTCGCGCACTACGGGTTCGGTCGGCGCGGCAAAAGCCTGCGCCGACTCTGCCGCAGCTTGTGCGGGCTTGTGGCGCGCTCCCTTGGGGGTGTGCCAGCCGGAGGCGCCGCCCACGTCGCCGCGGGTCTTGATCGTGCGCCGCTTGGCGCTCTCGTCCTTCCAGATGGTCGTCGTCTTCTTTTTCGGGCCCTTCTTGTCGCCCTTGGCAGCTTCGTCGACCTTGGGCTTGTGCAGCGTGCCATCGGTGGCGGCGGCCGGAGGCCCGCCCGGCTTGGCCGGCGCCTGCTGCGCCAGCTTCTCCTCGTTCTCGCGCGCCTCCGCCAGCTTTTTCTCGCGCTCCTGCTTCTCGCGCAGCTCCTCCGACTGGCGCGCAAACAGCTCATCCTGGCGTTTTTTCTCCTGCTCGCGCAGTTCGAGCTGCTGCGCGTCCACGACCGGTGCACGCGCAGCGGCAGGCGCGGGCGCCTTCTTCTCCTCCTCGACTACCGGCGCCGGTGCTTCCGCCGGCGCTTCCGCCGCGGCATCGCGCTTCACGAACACGCGCTTCTTCTTGACCTCGACCTGAATAGTGCGCGACTTGCCCGTGGAATCCGATTTCTTGATTTCCGAAGTCTGCTTGCGCGTGAGCGTGATCTTGCTCTTGGCCTCGGTGGCGCCGTGCACTTTGCGCAGATACTCGAGCAGCTTGGTCTTGTCCTGCTCGCTCAGCGTGTCCTCGGGCTGCTTCTTGTGCACGCCTGCGGCTTTCAGCTGCTCGAGCAGCACCGACGGCTGCACCTTGAGTTCCCCCGCGAATTGTGTAACGCTCGTCTGCGCCATTCTGATCCCCTACTTCCCTTCCTCTTGCGCGAACCAGTGTTCGCGCGCCTTCATGATCAGGGCTTTCGCGTGCTCGGCGTCCATGGCGCAGATCTCGATCAGATCGTCCGCCGCCAGGTCCGCCAGGTCGTCGCGTGTCTTGACCCCGGACTCCGCGAGCTTTGCCGCAATATGGCTGTCCATACCCTCCAGCCCCAGCAGGTCCGGATCCACGCCTTCGACCTTCTCCTCGCTCGCAATCTCCTGCACCAGCAGCGCATTGCGCGCGCGGCTGCGCAATTCGTTCACCGTGTTTTCGTCGAAGGCCTCGATTTCCATCATTTCGCCGATCGGCACATAGGCGACCTCTTCCAGCGAGGAAAAGCCCTCCTGGATCAGAATGTCCGCCACTTCCTCGTCGACGTCGAGCTTCTCGATGAAGGTGCTGCGTATACCCGCGCTCTCCTCCTGCTGCTTTTTCGCGGATTCCTCTTCGCTCATCAGGTTGATGGTCCAGCCGGTCAGTTCCGAGGCAAGGCGCACGTTCTGGCCGCTTCTGCCGATGGCGATGGCGAGATTGGCCTCATCCACCACCACGTCCATGCTGTGCCGCTCCTCATCGACCAGGATGCTCGACACGTCCGCAGGCGCCAGCGCACCGATGACGAACTGCGCCGGATCGGCAGACCACAGCACGATGTCGACACGCTCGCCGCCGAGTTCGCCGGTCACCGCCTGCACGCGCGAGCCGCGCATGCCGACGCAGGTGCCAATCGGGTCGATGCGCTTGTCGTTGGTGTGCACCGCGATCTTGGCGCGCACGCCCGGGTCGCGCGCCGCGGATTTGATCTCGAGCAGGTTCTCCTCGATCTCCGGGACTTCCAGGCGAAACAGTTCGATGATGAATTCGGGCGCGGTGCGCGACAGCACCAGCTGCGGGCCGCGGATATTGCGATCGATGCGCAGCAGCAGCGCGCGCACGCGGTCGCCGACGCGCAGGTTCTCTTTCGGAATCATCTGGTCGCGCGGCAGCACCGCTTCGATGCGCCCGGACTCGATTACGGCATTGCCGCGCTCGATGCGTTTTACCGTGCCGGTCACCAGTTTCTCGCCGCGGCTGAGGAAATCCTGCAGGATCTGCTCGCGCTCCGCGTCGCGGATCTTCTGCAGGATCACCTGCTTCGCCGCCTGCGCGCCGATGCGGCCGAATTCGATCGGCTCCAGCGGCTCTTCGATATATTCCTCAAGCTGGATGTCGGCATGCTGCTTGATCGCCTCGGACAGCGGAATCTGCTGCGCCGCGTTCTCCACGGCCTCGTCGGCCACGACCAGCCAGCGGCGGAACGATTCGAATTCTCCGGATTCGCGGTCCACGGCGACGCGCACGTCGGCATCGTCGCTGAAGCGCTTCTTGGTCGCCGAAGCGAGCGCCATTTCCAGCGCGACGAAGACCACGTCCTTGTTAACGTTCTTCTCGCGCGACAGGGCGTCCACCAGCAGCAAAATCTCACGGCTCATTTACTGCACCTCCAACTTCAAAATTCGATCCTTGGCACCAGGCGCGCCTTGTCGATATTGGCCAGATCCAGGCTGACCATACCGCTCTCCGTTTCCAGCTGCAGCTTGCCCTCGGCAACTGCGCGCATCACCCCGGTGAAATTGCGCCGGCCGGCAAGCGGCACCCGCAGCGTCAGGCGCGCCTGCTCCCCGGCAAAACGCGCAAAATCGGCCGCTTTCTTCAGCGGCCGATCCAGCCCCGGCGAAGACACCTCGAGCCGGTCGTAATCGACGTCTTCCACCTCCAGCACGCGCGCCAGCTGGTTGCTGACCCGGGCGCAGTCATCGACGGTCACCCCGCCGGCGCCCTGCGGCCCGGCCGCCGGCTTGTCGATGAATATGCGCAGCATGCGGCCGCGGTTCGACAGTTCGGTGTCGACGAGCTCATAACCAAGCCCATCGACCGTTTTTTCCAGCAAGGCCTGCAGTTCCATCGCCACAAATAAAAAATGGGCTGACCGCCCATCCCGCCGAATACATTCAACAGACCGAAACTATAGCAGAAAAATATGCCCGGAACAATTCATTTTGTCCTTGGCTATGAGATATTTACACGTTTTCGGCCGCCTATCGGCGCACGCGACGCCTGCCTGCGTCCTGCCCGCGCGCCGGCCGCGCGCGCGTCGACCTGGGCCTGGACGGCGCCGCCTGTGGCTGGAACTCCAGCGCGGCGAGCAGGCGGGCGATTTCGGCTTCGTCGAGTTCGTGCATCTGGCCGCGCTTCAGGTGCGAGGGCAGGTTGAGCGGACCGTAGCGCACGCGCATCAGGCGGCTCACGGTCAGGTGCAGGGCCTCGAACAGGCGCCGCACCTCGCGGTTGCGGCCTTCGGACAGCGTCACGTTGTACCAGTGGTTGCTGCCCTGCCCGCCCGCGTCTTCGATGATATCCAGGTGCGCCGCCCCGTCCTCGAGCTGTACCCCGCTGCGCAGGGACTGCATCTGCTCCTCGCTCAGCTGCCCGAGCACGCGCACCGCATACTCGCGCTCGATTGCGTGGCGCGGATGCATCAGGCGGTTGGCGAGCTCGCCCGAGGTGGTGAAAATCAGCAATCCACTGGTGTTGAAATCCAGCCGCCCCACCGCGATCCATTTGGCGCCGCGCAGGCGCGGCAATTTGTCGAATACCTCGGGACGCCCTTCCGGGTCGTCGCGGCTGACGATTTCGCCGGTGGGCTTGTGATAGAGCAGCACACGCGCCGCGCCGCTGCGCGGCAGGCGCAGCGGCCTGCCGTCGACCTGCACCCGGTCGAGCGCGCTGACGCGCGTCCCGATCCCGGCCGCCACACCATTGACGCTGACCCTGCCCGCGGCGATCCATTGCTCCATTTCGCGGCGCGAGCCGAGCCCGGCGCCTGCGAGCACCTTCTGCAGCTTGTCGGTGGCCGCCGGCGCAGTGGCCTGCGGCGCGACCGCGCTAGTCGGCTGCGGCGGCCGGAGCGGCGGTCTCAGCGGTTGCGCCCGGCGCTTCTTCTGGGGAGGTGTGCGGTGCAAGATCGAGTGTGCTGCTTATCTGTTCAAGCGGTGGCAATTCCTGCAGGGAACGCAGGCCCAGGTCGTCGAGAAAATTCTTGGTGGTCGCATACAGCGCCGGCCGGCCCGGTACGTCGCGATACCCCACCGTGTCGATCCAGCCGCGCGCCTCCAGGCTCTTGATCACGTTGCTGGTTACGGTCACGCCGCGGATGTCCTCGATGTCGCCGCGCGTCACCGGCTGGCGATAGGCGATGATCGCAAGCGTTTCCATCACCGCACGCGAGTAGCGCGGCGGCTTGTCGTGCGACAGGCGCTCCAGGTACTGCTGGAATTCGGGCCGGGTCTGAAAGCGCCAGCCGCTCGCCAGATTGACCAGCTCAACCCCCCGCCCCTGCCAGGCCTCGCGCAACTCGTCGAGCAGGCGGCGCAGCGTGTCCGCCCCTATTTCCTCCTCGAACAGGCGCTTCAATTCGGCCAGCGTGAGCGGCTCCTGCGCCGCCAGCAGCGCAGTTTCGAGTATGGTCCTGGCTTCATTCGGATTGAGCATGGGCAAGCTTTACGTAGATGGGAGCATAGGGCTCGGACTGGGTCACTTCGATCAGGCTTTCGCGCACCAGTTCGAGCAGCGCGAGAAAGCTCACCACGACTACCGCAACGCCTTTGCCCACCTCGAACAGGGAGGTGAATTCGGCGAACTGGCCGCTGTGCAGCCGGCGCAGCATGGCGGACATGAATTCGCGCACCGACAGCTCCTCGCGCGTCACCTTGTGGTGCTGGGTCATGCGCGCGTGCATCAGCAGCGACTGCCATGCAGCGATCAGGTCTTCGCTGCGCACCTGCGGCAGGCGCTGCACCGCCGCCTGTTCTATCCACACCTCCACCGCAAGAAAATCGCGCCCCAGCACCGGCAGCGCGTCGAGCTTGTGCGCGGCGAGCTTCATGTTCTCGTATTCCATCAGGCGGCGCACCAGCTCGGCGCGCGGATCCTCTTCCTCTTCGCGCAAGGCGCGCGGGCGCGGCAGCAGCATCCTCGACTTGATTTCCATCAGCAGCGCCGCCATCAGCAGGTACTCGGCGGCGAGCTCCAGATTGCGCCGGCGCATCAGCTCCACGTATTCCAGATACTGCTCGGTCAGGCGCGCCATGGGGATATCGAGGATGTCGATATTGGCCTTGCGGATCAGGTAAAGCAGCAGATCGAGCGGGCCCTCGAAGGTGTCCAGGAACACCTCCAGCGCGTCCGGCGGAATGTACAGATCGGCCGGCATCTCGAGCAGGGCTTCGCCGCGCACGGTCGCAACCCGCGCATCGGCCGCGTGCGGGGGCACGCCGGACGCGGCCGCGGCCGCATCCGGTACTGCGTCGCCTGTTGCCGTAGCTTCGATCACGAGTAGTTCAGCCCCATGGCTTCGCGCACGTCGCGCATGGTCTCGGCCGCAAGCGTGCGCGCTTTTTCGCAGCCGTCGGCGACGATGCTCCTGACCAGGGTCGGATCGTCCAGGTAGCGCTGCGCGCGCTCGCGCATCGGCGCCTGCTCCGCCAGGATAGCCTGGATCAGCGGCTGCTTGCACTCGAGGCAGCCGATACCGGCGCTCTTGCAGCCCTGCTGCACCCAATCCCTGGTCTTCTCGTCCGAATACACCAGGTGCAGCTGCCACACCGGACATTTCTCCGGATCACCCGGATCACTGCGCTTCACCCGCGCCGGATCGGTGGGCATGGTACGCAGCTTCTTGGTCACGCTCGCGGCGTCCTCACGCAGGGTGATGGTGTTGTTGTAGGACTTGGACATCTTCTGTCCGTCCAGACCCGGCAGCTTGGCCGACTCAGTCAACAGCGCCTGCGGCTCGGCCAGGATCATGCGCCCGCCGCCTTCGAGGTAGCCGAACAGCCGCTCGCGATCGCCCATCGACAGGTTCTGCTGCTCGTTCAACAGCGCGCGCGCCGCCTGCAGCGCGGCCTCGTCGCCCTGCTCCTGATAGCGCGTGCGCAATTCGTTGTACAGCCGGGCTTTGCGGCTGCCGAGCTTTTTCACCGCCGCCTTGGCCTTGTCCTCGAAACCCGGCTCGCGCCCGAAAATGTGGTTGAAGCGGCGCGCCACCTCCCGCGTGAGTTCGACGTGCGGCACCTGGTCCTCGCCCACCGGCACCCAGGCCGCGCGGTACATGAGGATGTCGGCGCTCTGCAGCAGCGGATAGCCGAGGAAGCCGTAAGTGGCGAGATCGCGGTCGGCGAGCTTTTCCTGCTGATCCTTGAAGCTCGGCACCCGCTCCAGCCAGCCCAGCGGCGTGATCATCGACAGCAGGGTGTGCAGCTCCGCGTGTTCCGGTACGCGCGACTGGATGAACAGAGTCGCGCGCGCCGGGTCGATGCCGGCGGCGAGCCAGTCGATCACCATATCCCACACTGTCTGCTCGATCACTTCCGGCGTGTCGTAGTGCGTGGTCAGCGCATGCCAGTCGGCAACGAAAAACAGGCAGGGGTATTCGCTTTGCAGCTTGACCCAGTTCTTGAGAGCGCCGTGAAAATGGCCCAGGTGCAGGCTCCCGGTGGGGCGCATCCCGGAGACGACGCGTTGCTCGTACATTTATTCGGATTCCTAGAGTTGAAAAATAGTTGCGATCACCTGGATCGACGCGTTCAGCATCGGGTTGAGGATCGCGTCGAGTAAATGGGTGAATAACAGCAGCAGCAGTATCGGGAATCCGTAGGGCTCCATGCGCGAATAGGCGTAGGACAAGTGGTTCGGCAGCAGACTCACCGCGATGCGCCCGCCGTCCAGCGGCAGAATCGGCAGCAGGTTTAGCAGCATCAGCACCAGGTTTACCGTGATGCCCGCTCCTGCCATCAGCCGCATCGGTTCGGAAAACATGTTTTGCGGCACCAGCAGTGCGAATTTGTACGCCAGCGCCCACAGCAGCGCCATCGACAGATTGGCGAGCGGACCGGCCGCCGCCACCCACAGCATGTCGCGCTTGGGATGGCGCAGTCCGCCGAAGTCTACCGGCACCGGCTTGGCCCAACCGAACAAAAACGCTCCACTTGTCGTCAGCAGTATGAGCAGCGGCACCAGCACAGTGCCGACCGGGTCGATATGGCGCAGCGGATTCAGGCTCACGCGCCCCAGCACATAAGCGGTGTTGTCGCCGAAATGCCTTGCGACGTAGCCGTGCGCCGCTTCATGCAGGGTGATCGCGAAGATCACGGGCAGTGCATAAATGGCGATTTTCTGAACTAGATTGAATTCCATTGGCCCGGCGATGCAAAAACAGCAATTTTATCAGACTCAGGCATCGAGCCCGAACGGCTCGATGCTGCCCTTGCCCAGTCTTATCAATTCCGGCGCGCCGCCGGTCAGGTCGACCATCGTGGTCGGCTCGACGCCGCAGGAGCCGGCGTCGAGCACCAGGTCGAGCGCATGTTGCAGGCGCACGCGGATCTCCTCGCCGTCGTTGAGCGGCTGTGCATCCCCCGGCAGGATCAGCGTCGCCGAGAGCAGCGGCTCGCCCAGTTGTGCCAGCAGCGCCTGCGCCACCGCATGCTCGGGCACGCGCACGCCTATGGTTTTGCGCCGCGGGTGCAGCAGGCGCCGCGGCACTTCCTTGCTCGC
>JAAOZY010000222.1 GCA_012274205.1 Betaproteobacteria bacterium | reverse complement strand
GTCGATGAACTGCTCGCGCGCGGTCACAAGATCGATCTGGTCAGGCCGCGCCAGGCGACCGATGTGTCCGCGGCGCCGGCCGCCCCGGTGCCAGGTCTCGCACAGCGGCTCACCTTCGGGTTCCGGATTCCGAACTATCCTGAATTGCAGATCGGCATCATCGGAATGCGACGGCTGGTCGACGCATGGACCGCGCACCGGCCGGATATCGTGCATGTGATCACCGAGGGTCCTCTGGGCTGGTCCGCCCTCAGGGCCGCGCGCAAGCTCGGCATTCCCGTCGTTTCGGACTTCCACACCAATTTCCACGACTACAGCCGCCATTACGGCTTCGGCTGGATCGCCGGCATCATCACCGGCTACCTGCGCGCACTGCATAACCGCAGCGACCGCACCTTCGTGCCCACGCATGAGATGCGCGACCGCCTGCGCGCGCTCGGATTCAGGGGGCTGACCGTCGTCGGGCGCGGGATCGATACTCAGCTCTTCAGCCCGGAGAGGCGCAGCGACGAACTGCGCCGCACGTGGAATTGCGGCGGCGACTCGCTGGTCGCCCTGTACGTCGGGCGGCTGGCCGCAGAAAAAAATATGCGCCTGTTCGTTCAGAGCGTACGCGCTGCTCGCTATGCGCGTCCCGATCTGCGCGTGGTGATTGTGGGCGACGGCCCGCTGGGCAAGGGCCTGCGCGCCGAAAACCCGGACTTTCACTTTGCCGGGATGCGCACCGGAGAAGACCTCGCGACTCACTATGCGTCGGCCGATCTGTTTGTATTTCCCAGCCTTAGCGAAACCTTCGGCAACGTCACCATGGAAGCCCTGGCGAGCGGCCTCGGGGTGGTGGCATTCGACTATGCGGCGGCGCGCGAGCACATTGTTCATGGCTACAACGGACTGGTGGCGTCGTGCGACGATGAGCCTGGCTTTCGCCGGCTTGCGCTGCGGCTCGCAGGCTCGGCGCAGGAAGTGCAGCTGCTGCGCCGGCGCGCCAGACATACCGCCGAGCGCCTGAGCTGGGCTAAGGCATTCGATGATTTGGAGAAATCGATGTTCCGATTCGGCGCAAGCGCGCCGGGCGCCGCCTCTGGCCGTATGCCGGTCGCCGCCGCCGAACGGCGCGAACCGTGATGCAGCAGCGTGCCTGACTTGCGCACGGTTCATCAGACTGCAATGACGGCGCCGCAGTATGTCTGCAACCAGGTTTTCCGGAAAAGGAGTGGTGCATCCATGCGCAACGATTCCCGGCTGTTTGCGGCATTTCCCTATCGCGCCAATGCGGTCCTGATCTGCCTGCCGCGCCTGTATGACGTGGCGCTGATCGACATTTCCATGCATGCTGCGTTGATCGCATTCGAGGGAACGGCCGAAATCAGGCCGGGCGATCAGGCGCCGCTGCGCGTGCTCACGGAGAAAGGCAATCAGGCGTTCGAAGTGCCGGCGCGCGTGGCCCATCGGACGGGATCGAGGATCGCACTCGCGATCGGCGTCATCGACCGGCATACCAGGGGAAGTTTGCAGCGTCTGCTGGGAGCAGGTTCGAGCGCGCCGGACCTGGCGTCGCGCAGCCTGTCGGAGCTTATCGACGCCAACGGTTGCGCGAGCCCACTGCCCGAAACGGACGCAGGGTGCTGTGGCGGCGCAGGCAGCCGCTCCCAGGCAATCCCATGCGCATCCGGCATCGACTGACAGGGGAAAGAAGAAGGTGGCGGCGCGGGCGCGCGCCGAGTTCTTGAAGCTGTCCGAGTCGCGGGCGCTCGAGGCGAGCAAGGCCGCGATCGTCGACCTTGGCAAGATGTCCGGAGCAGTGCCGGCCACCGCCGCGAAACGGGTTAAGAAGAAGAAAACGAGAGTGCGGTAGTTCATCCCGCGCACGGTCGTTTTCGGCCGCCGATGCCTGGCCCGGACGGCCCGGAGTGAACCGTCCAATCAAAAGCGGTGTGAGCCTGGAAACGCAGCGAAAAGAAAGCCGCGGCCTGAACGGCCGCGGCTTTGTTGGCGTCTATCCGTAGTTCCGCGTCAACGCATGGCCGGTACACCCGCGAGATAACCGACTTCCGCCTTGTCGGTGTTGATGCCGCCGATGATGCTGTCATAGGTCGCCTGGGTGCCAATCTTGTCGCCGGCATGCTGGTAGTTGCTCATGATGTAGGCGTAGCCGTTCATGTTGTCCACCACCTGCAGGCCGGTTGATTCGGCGCCCATAGGCAGCGACAGGATGCGCACCAGCTTGCCCGTGTCTACATGATAGGCCCAGAGGTAATTGTTGACGTGGTTGCCGCTGTCCTCGCCGATGAACAGCACGCGCATGCGCTCGGAGAAGGCGACGTTGTCGGGGCTGGCGATCTTCTCCAGATTGGATTTGTTGCCTTCGGCGTCCGTGCTAATGTCTTCACCGAGCACCAGCGCCTCCATCACCGCCGGCACGAAGTCGCTGTCAATCGCGGTGCCGCTGCTGTCGAACTGGTTCTTCGACAGCGTCAGCTGGTACACGGCGCCGGAATTGTTCTTCTTCAGGCGGATGTCGTTGGCGACGTCGGTGGACTTGTCTTCCATGCCGTTGGACATCCGGGACATGGCGGCGTAGGCCTTGCCGTCCCTGGCGTTGTAGGCGACGCCCTCGAATTTCTCGAATTCGACGCTGGCGCCCAGGTAGGCGGCATAGCGGCGGGTTTCGAGGAAAGCGGCCAGCGTCGCGATGTCCACGCCGGTCGAGCCGAAGGTGCCGGTCTTCAGTTTCAGGTCCTCCAACGTCGCCGCTTCATGGCCGTGCTTGATGCGGGTAAAGCCCGCAGCCGGCGCGGCGCCGCCGGTGGCATCGACGTCGAACAGGTCGCTGAACTTGACGCCCGCATCCACGGCCTTCTTGATGGCGTCATGCGTGGCATGGCCCAGTTTGATCCAGGTCAGCGTCGACTTGCCGCCGTCGGTGCCCGCGGCGGATACCTGGTTCCACTTGGCGGCGTAGACGCTGCCGGCGGAAAGATCGGCAGCCTTGTCGGCGACGAACATGGTGAGCGATGTGTAGGTGCCGTCATCGCCCTGTATCGCGGTGCGCGAATCGCCGAAGAACTGCGCCTTCTCGCGTGACAGCCGGCCCAGCGTGTACCACTTCTGCACGCTGCTGCTGCCGTCCATGGCGACGGTGACTTCGGGAACGCGGCCGTAGTTGTAGGGGGATGCGGTCGCATCGCCGTACAGCTTGCGGAAGGCATCCATGCGTGCGTTGTATTCCATCGCCTGGCAGGAACCGCCGGCGAGCGCGGCGAAGGCCGTGTCGACCTCGCAGCGCGCATCCGGTTCGTACTCCTCGGAGCCGAGATGGGTGTTCCAGGGCGAGCGGCTGCCGGCGCAGGGGATCCACAGGCCGTTGACGCCGGAGAAGTCGACCTGCTTGATCGAGTCGACGGTGAACTTGCCGTCGGTGCTGCTCTGGCTGAGCTTGGCCAGGGTCATGAGCATGGGCAGCTTGCCGTACCAGTTGTTGCCCGCGCTGTCATTGTTTTCGTACTCGAAATGCGTCACCAGATAGGGTGTGCCGCCGATGTCCATCAGCGAGTTCGCATCCGGAGTCTGCGGCACATAGGGCTTGCCATTGACGTCTTTGAGGATGTTGCCGCTCTTGTCGCGGACCACCGCGGCGGCAGAGCCGTCCGCCGTCTTGTTGGTGTCGATGTTGTTGAACAGATTCGCGTAGGAAAGCGGGAACTCCTTGGTGGTGTCGTCGCTGTAGGTGACCTTGACCGTCGATGTGGTGTAAGCGACGGCCCGCTGCGCGGGCGTCAGTCCGGCGACGGCAGTGGGCGTGAACTCGACCGACTTAACCTGCGCCGGCGCCGACAGCAGGTGCTGCGTCACGTTGCCCAGCGCGGTCGGCGTAAGGCCGGCGCTGGCGAGCACCGTGCTGGCCTGGTCGAGGGAATCGATGGTGGCGGCAGCCACTGAGGTGAATTTGGATGCGTTCTTGCCCACGTCGAGACTGGTGTCGGCGGGCGAGGCCGCGGCCGCGGTCTGGATCACCTGGGCGATGGCGAGCGCTTTCGCATCGGTTTCATCGACGACGCCGGCGAGGTCCTTCGGGCGGACTACGCGATTACCGCTTTGCGTGCCCAGGGCGGTGCTGGCCATGTCGACCGTGCCGAGGGAGACGTTGCCGATGTTGAAGCTGACCCTATCGCCGGCGAGGTACTGGAACTCGCCTTTGGCTCCGGTCGATCCGCTCGGTCCGTTGGCGCCTGCGTAGCTGACGCCTTTGACCACCGAGTCCGAAAGGGTGCCGGTCAGTGTCGGTGTAAGGGCAGCTGCGGCTGTGTTATTGCTGCTGCTGCCGCAGGCGGCGAGCGCCAGGCTGCTCGCCACCGCGAAACAAATCGCTTTCATCTGCATTGCTTGTCCTCTTCATAAGATTTTTGATGGTCAGGGTCGAGCCGACTTGGCCAGACCCCGCCAACATAGAGAAGGGACGTTGCAGCAGAATTACACTATTGTTGCGTTTGCGCTTCGGCGGCTCCTTGTTACAAATTTGTTGCGAGACGCATGATCGTCGCGATGGCGATCTGCTTACATGCGCTCGAACACCGCGGCGATGCCCTGGCCGCCGCCGATGCACATGGTCACCAGCGCGTAGCGACCGCCGCTGCGCTGCAGCTCATACAGCGCCTTGACCGTCAGCAGGCAGCCGGTGGCGCCGATCGGATGGCCCAGCGCGACGGCGCCGCCATTGGGATTGGTTTTCGCCGGATCGAATTGCAGGTCCTTGGCCACGGCGCAGGCCTGCGCCGCAAACGCCTCGTTCGATTCGACCACGTCCATGTCGCTCACCTTCAGCCCGGCGCGGGCGAGCGCCGCCTGCACCGCGAGCACCGGGCCGATGCCCATGTACTTGGGGTCGACGCCGGAATGCCCATAGGCGAGCAGGCGCGCCATCGGCGTCAGACCTTGTTTTGCCGCGGCCGCGGCCTCCATCAATATCACCGCCGCCGCGCCGTCGTTGATGCCGGAGGCGTTGCCGGCGGTGACCGAACCGTCTTTCTTGAACACCGTTTTCAGCTTGGCCATGCCCTCCATGCTGGCGTCGGCGCGCGGATGCTCGTCGGTGTCGAACATCACCACGCCCTTACGCGTCTTCAGTTCGATCGGCAGGATCTGCTCCTTGAAATAGCCCTTCTGGATCGCGTTGATCGCGCGCCGGTGGCTCTCCACCGCGAACTCGTCCTGCTGCGTGCGCGTGACCTTCCATTTTTCGGCCACGTTCTCGGCGGTGATGCCCATGTGCACGGTGTCGAAGGGGTCGGTGAGCGCGCCCACCATCATGTCCACGGTGCCGCCGTCGCCCATGCGCTGGCCCCAGCGCAGCGTCGGCATCAGGTAGCCGCCGCGGCTCATCGATTCCGCGCCGCCGGCGAGCGCGATATCGGCATCGCCCAGCATGATCGTTTGCGCTGCGCTGACGATGGCCTGCATGCCGCTGCCGCACAGGCGGTTCAGCGTCATCGCGGGCGTGTGGTGGGCGAGGCCGGCGTTGATCATGGCGACGCGCGACAGGTACATGTCCTTGGGTTCGGTATGGATGACATGGCCGAACACCACGTGGCCGACGTCCTTCGCTTCGATCCTGGCGCGCGCCACCGCTTCGCGCGCGACTCTGGCGGCAAGCTCGGTCGGCGCCAGGTCCTTCAGCCCGCCGCCGTAATCGCCGATCGCGGTGCGCACACCGCTCAGCACCACTACTTCTCTGCTCATGTTGGGTCTCCTTGAAGGTGCGCGGCGCGCCGCCGCGCGGGGGGTCGCCCGTGCGCAATATTACGCCTTTCCCCACGGGTCCAGCCGTCCCCGTCCAGGCGCAGGCGCGGCGCGCATGCTGCGGCTATTCGCGCAGGCGTCAACGTCCTGTCATCTTCACCTGCTAACTTAGGCGTCCGGCAGCGCGGCGCCGGCCGCGCACCGCTTTCAAGTACGCGGCAATTGCAGGCAATGCGAGCGCAAAGGGAGGAACGATGAAATCGACAAGAGTCACTGGCGCGCAGCACAAGGTGCTGCAGATCCTCTCGCGCAAGGACATTTCCGCGATACGCAGGAACCCCAAGCTCGTCGCAGGCGCGAAGCACCTGCTGCTCGCGTGCAAGAAGACCATCAAGAAGGTCGAGGAGATGCCGCAGTATGCGTCGCGCAGGAAGCGCGAGACCGCCTACCGGCGCATCGCCGCGCTGTGCCGCAAGGCGATAGCCGAGATCGAGCACGGCTGATTGCTCGCGCTGCCCGCCGCCGCATGGTTGGCGGTCGCGCGGTCATGCTGCTGTAATGCAGGCACGCTAATCTCGCGCCGGTTCCGAATGATCGGCTTCAAGGGATGGGCGCCATTTGCCTGGATATGCGCAGACGCTGAGCGACAGGCTGGATCAGAGGGTGTTCGACGCCATCTACTCCCGCACGCTGGTCTACAATGCCTGCCGGGCGCGGTGGATGTTTTGCGCGGCACCGCACGATGCGCGCACACGCGGCGCGCTGCGCGCCGGGATTGCGCGCGGCTTCTGGCGGCGCTGGTTCCGGCACGACGGCGTAAACGCCGATCCGCAGCAGCTGCCGTATCTGCAGCGGCATACCGAACCGGTTTGCTGCGAACAGCGCAGCGCCCCGGTGCCGTATCTGCGCGGACTGCGCGCGCTGTATTACCTCTATATCGGACGCAAGGCCGGCTCCTGACCATGCCCCGGGTCCGGACCATTTTTCTATCCGACATCCATCTGGGCACCCGCGCCTGTCAGGTCGAACGCCTGCTCTCGTTCCTGCGCGCCTACGACGCGGAGTATGTCTATCTGCTCGGCGACATCATCGATTTCTGGTCGCTGCGGCGCGGCATCTACTGGCCGGCGCAGCACAATACCTTCGTGCAGAAGATGCTGAAGCGCGCGCGCCACGATGTGAAAGTGGTGCTGGTGCCGGGCAATCACGACGAAGCCCTGCGCGAATACGCGGGCAGCGATTTCGGCGATATCCGCGTGGTAAAGGAGGCTGTGCACGCAGCGGCCGATGGGAGGCGTTATCTGCTCATGCACGGGGACGAGTTCGATCAGGTCACGCGCCATCACCGCTGGGTGGCGCTGCTCGGAGACATGGCCTACAGCGTTCTGGTGCGCCTGAACGGCCTGCTGTCCTGGATCCGGCGCAAACTGCATGTGAGCGGCTACTGGTCGCTCGCCGGCTATGCCAAGCGCAGCATCAAGGGCGCGCTCCAATTCATCTACGGATTCGAGGAGTCGGTGGCGCACCACGCGCGCCAGCGCGGACTGGATGGCGTTGTCTGCGGGCATATCCACAGCGCGGCCATCAAGAGCATAAACGGAATCACCTACATCAACTGCGGCGACTGGGTCGACAGCTGTACTGCCGTCGTCGAGCACGCAGACGGCCGCATGGAACTCGTGCACTGGCGCGAAAGCGAAGCGCCGGGCGAGGATCTGTGGCAGGAGGCCGCCGCGATGGAGCCGGCGCAGCTGGCGCGCGCGGCTCCGCTGCAGCGGTACTGAACCAGCCGCGCCTGGCGCCGGCAACAATTCACACTTCCGTCAACACCACGTCATTTTCGCGCGCTATCGTCGATCACATGCGGCGGACCGGTGCCGGTCCATCCGTGCAAGCGGCGACACACAGGAGGCAACGATTATGCTGGATCAGGAATTGGACGCGCCGGTGCGCGGGCGGTTGACTCGTTTGGAACGGCGGGCGCAGCCTGCCGATTTCGGCCGGGCGCTCGCCGCCCTCATTGCAACGACGCGGCGCGAATGGGCATCACCGCTGCCGGATGCGCCGCCGGCAGCCAAGTGCAGCGTCACTCACTTGCGCTTCGCGCACCCCTTGATCAGATTCGCGCTGGACGCAAGGCGCGGCAATTCCTGGCGCGCGCGCATCGGCCGGCTGGCATGGATACAAAGCGTGGTGGAGCCGGCGGAAATGGACCAGACGCCCGAAGGTACAAGCTAGCGCCGGTTGCGATACGCGGGCGCGGCGTCTGACGCGTCGCGTGTACCAGGGCTGCTGCGGCGAATCGAGGCAGTCCGCTACAGATAGTGCTGGCCGAGGAACCAGGCAACCGCAGCGATGAAAGCAGAGCAGGGGATGGTGAGGATCCATGCCCACACGATGTCGCCTGCCACGCCCCAGCGCACGGCATTGAACTTGTTGACCGAGCCGACGCCGACGATGGCGCCGGTAATGGTGTGGGTGGTCGAAACCGGGATGCCCAGCCCGGTGGCGAGAAACAGGGTGATCGCGCCGCCGGTTTCGGCGCAGGCGCCGCCGACCGGCTTGAGCTTGGTGATCCTCTGGCCCATGGTCTTGACGATGCGCCAGCCGCCGAACATGGTGCCCAGCGCCATCGCCGACTGGCAGGCCATCACCACCCAGAAGGGCAGCGGGTCTTTTGGCCCGATCGCGTCGGCGGCGATCAGCAGCATCCAGATGATGCCCATGGTCGTCTGCGCGTCGTTGCCGCCGTGCCCGAGGCTGTAGAGGGAGGCCGAAAGGAACTGCAGCCGGCGGAACCAGCGGTCGACGCGCCGCGGCGTGGTTCCAGAGAATATCCACGATACCGCGAGCATCAGCAGCGCGCCGAGGGCGAGGCCGAGCAGCGGCGAGAGCACGATGGCGGCCGTGGTCTTGAGAAAGCCGGACGCAACCAGCGAGCCCACGCCGCCCTTCGCCACCGCAGCGCCCGCGAGCCCGCCGATCAGGGCATGCGAAGAACTCGAGGGGATGCCGAAATACCAGGTGATGATGTTCCAGCAGATGGCGCCGACGAGCGCGCCGAACACGACGTAGTGATCCACGATGTCCGCATGGACGATGCCCTTGCCCACGGTGGCGGCGACCAGCAGGCCGAAGAACAGGAAGGCGATGAAGTTGAAGAATGCCGCCCACAGCACCGCCCATTGCGGGCGCAGCACGCGCGTCGAAACGATGGTGGCGATGGAATTGGCGGCGTCGTGAAAGCCGTTGAGGAAGTCGAAGGCGAGCGCCAGCGCTATCAGCAATATGAGGATGTGCAGGCTCATCGGCGGGCGTTGTGCTTGGAGTTCATCTGAACATCAGGGGACCCGTCCCCCATCTTCCCCTGATTTGGTCGCTGCAAGGCATGTCCTGCAACGCAATATTGCATGCGGGCGCACTCAGCCGTTTTCGATCACGATGCCCTGGATGATGTTGGCCACGTCCTCGCAGCGGTCGGTCACCGTTTCCAGGTGTTCGTACACGGTGCGCAGCTTGATCAGCTCGCGCACATCGGGTTCGTCGCGGAACAGCCGTCCTATCGCCGCGCGCATCACGTGATCGGCTTCGGACTCGAGCCGGTCGATTTCCTGGCAGATGACCATGATCTGGTCGGCGTTGTCCATGCTGGAGAGCAGCCTCACTGCGCTGTTCACCTTTTCGCAGCATTCGACGCAGATGTCGGCGAGTTTTTTCGCGTCCGGCGACAGCACGCGCACGTCGTACAGGAACATGAGCTGCGCCGAGTCCTCGATCAGGTCGAGGATGTCGTCCATTTCGGATATGAGCTGGTGAATGTCGTCGCGGTCGATCGGGGTGATGAAGGTCTTGTGCAGCAGTTCGATCGTGGTGCGCGTGATCTTGTCGCCGCGTTTCTCGATGCTCTCGACATTGCGCGCGCGGCGCTCCAGGTCGTCGCCGCTTGCCATGAGCGCGGCAAGTTCGCGGCTGCCTTCCAGGATCAGCGCGGCGTGTTCGTTGAACAGATCGAAGAATTTGCCTTCGCGCGGCATGAAACGGCTGAACATCGCAACCTCGGCTGGGACAGGGGTGTATACCGGTTCGGTGACACCGGCGGCTAGCGGGAACTCCGCCTCTTTGGAGCCGAATTGTAACAACAGCGGCGCAGGCTGTGCGAAAAGACAGAAGCCGCACCCGCCCGGGTGCGCTGCCGGCAGGCCTGCGGCGCCCGCGCCCCGGGGCCTACTCGTGCGCGAGTTCGCCCAGCAGCATCAGCTGCGCCGATCGCGGCAGAGTGCCGCGCGGATTCTTGCGCACGTAGCGGCCATCTGCGCTCATGTCCCAGGCCTGGCGGTTGTCCTTCAGGTAGGGCTTGAGCCCCTCCTTGATCACGCGCTGCCTGAGTTTCTTGTCCAGCACCGGAAAGCACAGTTCGACGCGGCGGAAGAAGTTGCGGTCCATCCAGTCGGCGCTGGACAGATACACGTTCTCCTTGCCGCCGCTGAGGAAATAGAAGATGCGCGTATGCTCGAGGAAGCGGCCGACGATGGAGCGCACGCGGATGCGCTCCGACAGTCCGGGAACGCCGGGGCGCAGCGCGCATACGCCGCGCACGATCAGGTCGATGCGCACGCCGGCGTCGGAGGCCGCGTACAGCGCCTCGATCACGGTCGGCTCGAGCAGCGCGTTCATCTTGGCGATGATGCGCGCCGGCTTGCCCGCCTTGGCGAGCCGGGTCTCGTTCTTGATCGCGGCAATCACGTTCGCATGCAGGGTGAAGGGCGCCTGCCACAGGTGGTGCAGCATTCCCGCCTTGCCCAGGCCGGTCAGCTGCTTGAACACCTCGTTGACGTCGGCGCAAACGTCGGCGTTGCAGGTGAACAGGCCGAAATCGGTATAAAGGCGGGCGGTGCGCGCGTGGTAGTTGCCGGTGCCCAGGTGCACGTAGCGGCGCAGCTTGCCGTCCTCGCGCCGCACCACCAGCGCCATCTTGGCGTGGGTCTTGTGCGCGACCACGCCGTAGACCACGTGCGCGCCCACCTCTTCCAGCCGCTCGGCCCAGTTGATGTTGGCTTCCTCCTCGAAGCGCGCCATCAGTTCCACCACCACCGTCACCTCCTTGCCGCTGGCGGCCGCCTCGATCAGGGCTTCCATGATGGCGGAGTCGGTGCCGATGCGGTAGACAGTCTGCTTGATCGCGACCACCTGCGGGTCCTGCGCCGCCTCCTGGATGAAATTGACCACCGGCGTGAACGACTGGAACGGATGGTGCAGCAGCACGTCGCCCTTGCGCACCGCAGCGAAAATATCGGCGCGCTTGCTCAGGGCTGCCGGCTGCCCGGGGCGGAACGCCGGAAACGCCAGATCGGGCCGGTTGACCAGTTCCGGAATCTGCATCAGGCGGACCAGATTCACCGGCCCGTTGACCTGGTACAGGTCGTCGGGGCCGAGTTCGGTCTGCTGCAGCAGGAATTCGGCCATGCCCTGGGTGCAGTTGTCGGCGACTTCGAGGCGCACCGCGGCACCCAGATTGCGCTGCGGCAGTTCGCCCTGCAGCGCGGTGCGCAGGTTCTTCACCTCTTCCTCGTCGACGAACAGGTCGCTGTTGCGGGTCACGCGGAACTGGAAGCAGCCGCGCACGCTCATACCCGCGAACAATTCGGATGCGTGTTCGTGCAGTACGGAAGACAGGAACACGAAACCCTGTTCCTTGCCCGACTGCAGCGCGGCGGGCAGCCTGATCATGCGCGGCAGGATGCGCGGCGCCTGCACGATGGCGGCGCGCGAATCGCGGCCGAAGGCGTCGCGTCCTTCGAGTTCCACCGCGAAATTCAGGCTCTTGTTGAACACGCGCGGGAACGGGTGCGCCGGATCCAGGCCGATCGGCGTCAGCACCGGCATCATTTCGTTGAAGAAATAATCGCGCACCCAGGCGCGCTGCGCTTCGTTGAGGTCGTTGCGGCGCAGAAAGCGCACGCCGGCTTTCGCCAGCTCGGGCAGGATGTTTTCGTTGAGCAGGCGGTACTGGCGCTCCACCAGCTCGTGCGCAATGCGGCTGACGGCGCCGAACACCTCGCGCGGGCTGGTGCCGTCGCGCCCTGCGCCGGGCACGTCGACGCGCATCGTTTCCTTGAGCTCGGCCACGCGGATCTCGAAGAATTCGTCCAGATTGCTGCTGACGATGCACAGGAAGCGCAGCCGTTCGAGCAGCGGCGTATCCGCATCCTCGGCCTGCGCCAGCACGCGGCGGTTGAACTCGAGGATGCCTATTTCGCGATTGAGGAACGGCGACTGCGTCGGGGACATTTGGAATTATTCTTAAAGAACATAGCCTTAGAACCCGTTGCAAAATGTAATTTTGCAACGCCTGTATAGGGAAGTATGAGGGGAGGTATCCCCTCATATCAAAATAAACTCTAAGCCGGATATGTTGCAGGAATATTACCCGATTCGGGATGCGGCAACATTGTTGTCATATGCGGCTGCTAGCATCGCCTGACCGAAACCAGCATCCGACCGAAGGCCTCCATGCAGCACAAGCACACCTCCAGCCAGTTCGACGCGCAGTTGGAGCAGGTCCGCACCGAAGTCCTGCGCATGGGCGGCGCGGTCGAGGATCAGCTGGGGCTGGCGGTGCGCACGCTGCAGGACGGCGATGCATTGCTCATCGACCGGGTGCTGGAGGTGGAGCATCAGGTGAACGCGCTGGAAATCGAGATCGACGGCCTGTGCACCAACATCATTGCGCGCCGCACGCCGACTGCGATCGATCTGCGCGTGCTGACCATGGTGGTGAAGACCATCACCGACCTCGAGCGCATCGGCGACGAAGCGAAAAAGATCGCGCTGATGGCGCGCGAATTTTTCCGCACCGGCCGCGCGCACCTGTCGCGCTATCCGGATATCCAGCGCATGTCCTCGATCGTCATCGATATGCTGCGCGTGGCACTGGACGGATTCGCGCGCCTGGACGCAGAGGCGGCGCCGGTGGTTGCGCGCCGCGACCAGGAGGTGGACGACGCATTCCGCGCGGTGCTGCGCGAGTCGCTGACCTACATGATCGAGGATCCGCGCACCATTTCGGCAACCCTGGACATCCTGTTCATCGCCAAGGCGCTCGAGCGCGCCGGCGACCATGCGAAGAACATTTCGGAGTATGTGGTCTACATGATCAAGGGCAAGGACGTGCGCCACCTGAGCACCGAAGAGATCGAAAGGGTCGTCAGGTCCTAGCATGAGCCCGCGCGCGGCGATCGCGCCAGCGCGGCAGAGGCGGGCTTGGGCGTTGCGCAGCGGCATTCCAAGTGCTAAGGTGATCCGGCCATGCAATACGAAACGCTCGCCGCGGTCGATCTGGGCTCCAATAGTTTTCATCTGCAGATCGGCCGCGTCGTCGATGACCAGGTCTATCTGCTCGACGGCCTGCGCGAGCCGGTGCGCCTGGGCGCCGGGCTGACGCGCGACAAGCGCATCGACCGTGCCACGCAAGTGCGTTCACTCGATGCACTGCGGCGCTTTTCCGACCGGCTGCGCGGCTTTCCCGCGGAGGCGGTGCGCGTGGTCGGCACCAACGCGCTGCGGGTGGCCAAGAATTCGCGCCAGTTTCTGGCCGAGGCGAAGGAGGCGCTGGGCTTCCCCATCGAAATCATCGCCGGACGCGAGGAAGCGCGGCTGATCTACCTCGGCGTCGCGCACAGCCTGCCGCTGAGCCAGGAAAAGCGCCTGGTGATGGACATCGGCGGCGGGTCCACCGAGTTCATTATCGGCATCGGCGTGGAGCCCGTACTCATGGATAGCCTGTACATGGGCTGCGTGAGTTTCAGCATGAAATTCTTCGCCGACGGCAGGATAGAGAAATCCGCGTTCAAGCAGGCCGAGCTCGCCGCGCGCAACGAGTTGCAGACCATCGTCAAGCAATACACCAGGCACGGTTGGGTCGAGGTTGTCGCTTCTTCCGGGACCGCGCGATCAATCGCCGCGATTCTGGAAGCCAATGGCTGGAGCGAGCACGGCATAACCGCGTCCGGACTGGACCGCCTGCGCAGCGCACTGCTCAAGGCGGGCGATGTCAGTCGTCTTGACCTGTCCGGATTGCGCGAGGACCGCCTGCCCATACTCCCGGGCGGGCTCGCCATCATGTGCGCCGCCGTGGACGAACTCGGCATCGGTCATATGAATGTCACCGATGCCGCGCTGCGCCAGGGCGTCCTATACGATTTGCTCGGCCGGGTACAGAAACACGACATGCGCGAAGTCACGGTGCGCCACTTCATGCGCCGCTATCACGTCGATACGGCGCAGGCGCAGCGCGTTGCCGATCTGGCGCAGACGCTGTTTCGCCATCTCTACCTGACCGAGGGCGACCCGCACGCGCAACAGACGCTCGCCTGGGGCGCGGCCCTGCACGAAATCGGCATTTCCATTGCGCACAATGGCTATCACAAGCACTCGGCCTATATCATCGGCAACGCCGACATGCCCGGCTTCTCGCGCATGGAACAGTCGCAGTTGGCGCGGCTGGTACTCGTCCATCGCGGCAAGCTGGCCAAGCTGCAGGATCTGAGCCCCGCGCCCGCGGATTGGGACCTGGCGTTCTGCCTGCGCCTGGCGAGCCTGTTCTGCCGCAGCCGCACCAATCTCGACCTGCCGCGGCTTGGCTGCGAATTGACGGAGAGTGGCTTTCGCCTGCTGCTGCCGCCGGATTTTCTCGAAGATCGCCCCTTGAGCGCGGCCGCGCTCGCCGACGAAGCCGACGAGTGGAAATCGATAGGCTTGCGCCTCGAAATCAAGCCGCTGCGCGATTCCTCGGCCAAGGCGGCCTGAACCGGCCGCGCCGCCGGCTAAAGCAGGTCGGGTGCGACGACGGCGTGCAGCACGGTCTCCGCGCCGCGGTTTGAAAACCACCACAGCGCGCCCTTCTTGATGGCCCAGCCGGCCGGTTCTCCGGTGAGCAGGCTCGCCGCAAGCTGCCCGAGCGTGGGCTGGTGGCCGACGACCAGGATCGCGCCTTCGCGCTGTGGCCAGCCGGATGCAGCGATGATGTCGGCGGCGTGCGCGTGCACGCCGATGCGCTTTTCGGTGGTGTAGGGCAGATCGAGCGCGGCGGCAGTCTGCTGCGCGCGCCTGGCCGGACTGACCAGGATCAGGCATCCGTCGGGCAGCCGCGGCCTGAGCCACGCGGCCACCAGCTTCGCCTGCTTCAGTCCCTTCTTGCTTAGCGCGCGCCCATCGTCGGGCATGCCGTCCTCGGCGTCGGCGTGGCGCCAGAGCAGCAGGTCCGTGCTCGAGTCAGTCCGGTTCTCGCTCATGTCAGCTCGCCTCCATGCATACGCTCTGCGTCGAATTCCGGCCGCAGCCCCTAGGCCGGCCAGCCCATGAGGGTGAGCGCGCCGGTGAGTATGAACAGGCCCGCCGCGACCAGGCGTATGGCTTTGAGCGGCAGCCGCGCGGCAAGCTTGTCGCCTATGATAACCGCGGGCACGTTGGCGAGCATCATGCCCAGCGTCGTGCCCAGCACCACCGCCACCAGGCTGTCGAAGCGCGCGGCCAGCGCCACCGTCGCCAGCTGCGTCTTGTCGCCCATTTCGGCGAGGAAGAAGGCGACCAGCGTAGTGACGAAGGCGCCGGCGTGGTGAATCTTCGGATCCTCGTCCAGCGCATCCGGGTGTAGTGCCCACAGGCCGAAGCCGATAAACAACAGACCGGTCACCCAGCGCATCACACCCGGACCGGCAAGGTGCGCGAGCCAGGCGCCGATAGAGCCGGCGAGGGCGTGGTTGGCGATGGTGGCTACGAGGATGCCGGCAATGATGGGGCCGGGGCGTCGCAAGCGCGCCGCCAGTACGAAGGACAGAAGCTGGGTCTTGTCGCCGATTTCGGCGATCGCAACCAGCAAAGTGGAGGTGAGGAAAGCTTCCAATCGAATTGGCGGTGGCGCGGGGCGAAATGCACGAGAACATCAAACAACTCAGGTGTATCCGCGGGGGGAATTACAAGGGGGGGCGCGCCCCCCCTTGTTCGTAGGTTAAGGGCTTTTCCACGGTCGGAGATACTCTATTCGATTCCAAATTGTCCGATATTAAGTTTTGTGCGGGCAGTCGGTCTTGACGCAGTCTACGTACAGATGCAGCGAATGCTCGTTGATCACGAAGCCGCGTTCCTTCGCGATCTTGGCCTGGCGCTTTTCGATTTCGGCGTCGTAGAACTCCTCGACGCGCCCGCACTGCAGGCACACCAGATGATCGTGGTGATTGCCGACGTTGAGTTCGAATACCGCGCGGCCGGATTCGAAATGATGGCGCTGCAGCAGGCCGGCATGCTCGAACTGCGTCAGCACCCGATAGACCGTGGCGAGGCCAGTGTCCATGCCTTCGGCCACCAGCAGCTTGTAGACGTCCTCGGCGGACAGATGCCGGACCTTGCTCTTTTCGAACAGGTTGAGAATCTTGAGCCTGGGTGCGGTCACCTTGAGGCCGATGGTTTTCAGATCTTCGGGTTTGCTCATAGGGTCGGGTGCGGCTGATCGAAAGGGCGGATAAACTAGGTTATCATATCGCGTCGCACCCTCCTAGAGATCGAATTCAACCCATGTCCCCCCGCGCACTGGCCGCCTTAGCCGCCCTGCTCCTCGCATCCTGCGGCTCACTGCCCGTTCCGAATCTCAAACCCTACCGGATTGAAATCCAGCAGGGCAATTTCGTTTCGCAGGAAATGATGTCACAGCTGAAACCGGGCATGAGCAAGGACCAGGTGCGCTTCGTCATGGGCACGCCGCTGCTCATCGACGTTTTTCACGCCGACCGCTGGGACTACGTGTACCGGCGTCAGCGGGAGAATTCCAATGTGCTGGAGCATCGCAAGATCGCGGTGTTCTTCGAGGACGGCAAGCTGAAGCGCGTCGAAGGCGACGTGGAGGCCGCGAGCGCTGCGGAACCGGTCAAGGCGCCCGAAGCGAAGCCGGCGCCTGCGGCAGCGCAGGCGTCCTCCGATGCGCCCAAGCCGGCTGCTGCCCAGGCAGGGGACAAGCCCGCCGCGGCCTCGCCCGCGGAGCCGCCGCCGCAGGAAAAGAGCTGGTGGCAAAAACTGAAAGAGAAGTTCTAGGCATGATCAAGATCGCCATTGCCGGCAGCGCCGGGCGCATGGGCCGCACGCTGATCGAGGCGGTGCTCGCGAGCGCCGACCTGAAGCTCTCGGCCGCCCTGGAAATCGCCGCCAGCGCGCAACTGGGCCGGGATGCGGGCGAGGCCCTGGGCGGCGCCTGCGGCGTCGCCATCAGCGCAGACTATGCCGCCGGCATCGCCGCCTCCGACTGCCTCATCGATTTCACCCGTCCCGAGGGCAGCCTGCAGCATGTGGATGCCTGCGCCAAAGCCGGCACCAATATGGTGATCGGCACCACCGGCTTCAGCGCCGAGGGCAAGCAGCACATTGCCGCTGCGGCCAAGCGCATCGCCATCGTATTCGCGCCGAACATGGCCGTGGGCGTAAACGCGACATTCAAGCTGGCCGAGGTTGCGGCGAAAATCCTCGGCGACGCCTACGACGTCGAAATCGTGGAGGCGCATCACCGGCACAAGGTCGACGCGCCTTCGGGCACCGCGCTCAAGCTCGGTGAAGTGGTCGCTACCGCGCTGGGCCGTGAGCTGAAAAGCTGCGCCGTCTATGGCCGCGAAGGCGATACCGGCGAGCGCGACGCGAAAAGCATCGGCTTTCACGCCATCCGCGGCGGCGACATCGTCGGCGAGCACACCGTCATATTCGCCGGCAGCGGCGAGCGCGTCGAAGTCACGGTGCGCTCGCAAAGCCGCATGACTTACGCCGTGGGTGCGCTGCGGGCCGCGCGCTTCCTCGAGGGGAAGACTGCGGGGCTGTACGACATGCAGGACGTGCTCGGTCTGCGCGGAACGGGGGCGGCCCGGCGTAAAAACTCCGGCCGCGCCCGTTCAGCGCAGACCGAGCACGTCCTGCAT